>JBNKHS010000052.1:0-15466 GCA_050290485.1 Promineifilaceae bacterium (SeqCode)
AGCACACGCTGAATACCGGCAGCAGTGGCATCTTGACCCGTGACTGGAATTTGATCCAAGCCTTGGTTCTTTAATGCAGAGCTTACAGCACCTGCTAACCCATCATTGGCGGCGATGGCGGCATCGATTTCACCACCAGCGGCGGTGAGCATTTGTTCAAAGATGACCAATGCTTGTTGGTTGTCCCAATCTGGTACAGATTGATCGTCAACCAGTGTCCAGTCGCCAGAATCAAACAGTGGGGTGATGACAGAGTTGTACCCATTAGCAAAGAGGGTGGCATTGTTGTCTGTTGGGGAACCATTCAAAACAGCAACACGTGGATTTTCAAGCCCAGCTTCTTCAACTGCTTTAACCAACCCTTCACCTTGCAGACGACCTACAGCTTCATTGTCGAATGAGACGTAGTAATCAGCCCCATCCCCTTCAATGGTGAGGCGATCATAATCGATAACGGCGACACCCGCTTCACGTGCTTGAGCAATAATGGCTGCGCCGGAACCGGAATCGAGGTTGACCATTAAGATCACTTTCGCGCCATTGGTGATCGCTTGTTCAGCTTGGGTCTGTTGTGTACGGGCATCCCCTTCTGCATTGACGATAGAGTATTCAACGCCAGCTTCCTGGAATGCGGCTTCGAGGAAACGACGGTCGTCAGCTTCCCAACGGGCAGAAGATGCAGAGTCGGGCAAGAGTACCGCAATGCTGCCTTCGCCCATTGCTTCTTCCTCCATTGCCTCTTCTTCCTCCATCGCCTCTTCTTCCATTGCCTCTTCTTCAGTTGAGGTATCCGTGGTTTCTTCTGTGGTGGTCTCCTCCCCGCTATCCGTTGATTCTTCCGCAGGACTTGCGCAAGCAACGATAAATATTCCTAAAAACAAAAGCATCAATATTAGGGGTAATTTTTTCTTCATTTCATCCTCCTAGGATAAGTAATGAATCTTTCTGTCATTCGCGATATTTACTGATTTTCAATTCGCTTTGTGAACCACAGTGAAAAGAGTTGATAATTTTGATTTTGTTTAGGCTAGGGTTCTTTTAATGAGACCACCTCCTTTGCTTGTTATTAATTAGGTCAGCGGGCAAACGGCCGTAATCGCCAGGATGCTTTGATCAATGTCCAGCGGTAAGCGAGGCCGCGTGGTTCAAAAATAAGGAAAAGGGCTAGGGCAAACCCAAAGATTAACGGCCGTAATGCAGCCCCAACCCCTGCTTCATCACCCGGTAAAACACCACTTTCAATTAAGCCAATGATCATTGGTGTTAATACGACAGCGAGTTCTTCTAAAAGAATAAAGAATGTGCTGCCAAAAAATGGACCAACATTCGCGCCCATCCCACCAACAATGAGCATACCCAGCATAATAATTGAGTCATTAAGCCCAATCGTTTCTGAATTGATGTGACGCAAGTTGTGAGCGAGAAGAGAACCTGCTAATCCGGCAAAAACAGAAGCAATGAAAAAAGCGCGTAATTTGTAGTAAAACAAATTAATGCCCAGCAGCTCAGCTGCCAGATCGTTGTCACGGACAGAGATGAGGGCACGACCAAAGCGGGTGCGCGAAACATTTACGGCCGTAATTGTGGTAATGATCAAGACGACCAATGTAATATAAATAAACTGATTGGGCGTGGCAAAGCGATAAATACAGGATTCTGTGGCACTGTCGAAGGTTGTGCCGAATAAACAAAGTCCATTAAAGACAGGGAGGACAAGTTCAGGAACAGGAACGTTGATGCCTTGTGCCCCATTTAACACATCCTTCCATAAATTGCGGGTAATCCACGGAACAATAAACTGCGCGGCCAACGTTGCCATCACTAAATAAAACCCTTTCACACGTAAGGATGGTAATCCAAAGAAGAGCCCAACAATGCCCGCAACTAATCCCGCCACTGGTAAAGCAATGAAAAAGTTCCAACCCCACAAGCTCATGAGCAATGCTGAGGTGTAGCCGCCTACCGTCATAAACGCAGCTTGCCCTAAGGAGATTTGCCCGGTGTATCCCGTCAAAAGATTCAGCCCCTGTACGGCGATGATAAAAATGCAGATGCGATTTACCAAAGAAACGACAGATTCAGAACTGTAAGCGGGTAGGGTAAAGGCGGCAAACAACAGCGCCAGCAACAATATTTTTTGCCAACGGGTGCGTAAAACACCCATATCTTGTTCATAGGAACGATCAAAATCACCTGCAGGTCTTAATACAGCCATAAAGTCACCAAATTACTAAATACGTTCAATGCGTTTGCGACCAAACAAACCTTCTGGTCTGATGAGTAAAACAATCAACAAAATAACATAGGGAACGATTGCTTGTGAACTACGAATAGCTAAGGCTGTTTCTGGCCCCAAGAAAAAGGTATCGTTGGGCAAAGAAACTAAACCTTGGACCAAGCCAATAAACAATCCACCAATCACGGCACCAGGAATGGAATCCAGCCCTCCGAGCAACACAGCAGGGAAGGTCGCCAAGACAAGCACAGCTAAACTTAAATCCAAGCCGCTAGCAGTTGCAACTAGAATACCAGCAACCGTAGCAATGATGCCGGCAATTGCCCAAGAAATGCCAAAAACCCGATTGATGCGAATACCAACACTTTGTGCCGTTTCGTGATTTTCGGCCGTAGCGCGCATGGCTAAGCCCGTATCGGTATATTGAAAAAAGAGCCACAAAACGACAACGCAAACCATGGCAATTACAAATGACCACACAAGATTTTGGCGCAAAATCAAAGGCAAGGCATTCCCTGCATAGGTGAAGGGGAGGGTGATTCTGTATGGATTGGTTACTTCAAAGATAACGGGGAAGTTTCGTTGGATTGTGCCAAAGGTTAGAATGGTAAACCCTTGTAATATTTGTGAAAGGGCAAGGGTCATTAAAACAATGGACAATAAAGGCTGCCCTGTCATGGGACGTAAAGCAAATCGTTCGATAACTAAGCCAAGTAGGGCTGAAACAATGAGGGCACAAATGACTGCTGCCCAAAGTGGTAAACCAAGCCCATTTTCCGACCAAAACCACCAGGTTGCCATGGTGCCAATCACAAGCTGATTTCCGTAAGCAAAGTTAAAGACTTCGGAGGATTTGAAAATGAGGACGAGCCCCAAAGCCATGAGGGCAATTGGTCCGCCGTTGAGGATGCCAGTAATGGCAAATTGGGGAAGTAGCTGCCAGTTCAAAGCGTATTATTCTCCTTTTCTCTTAAAAAACGGTTTGGATAGAAACGGCCGTTTCTATCACGCCTTCCGTCCCATCCTGATAAGTCACAGAAGCGGATACATCGATACTATCCGTGTCACTGTACATCCCTTCGATAATATCCATGTATTTGTCGTAAAGGACATTGCGCCGCAACTTGCGCGAACGCGTCATTTCTGCCTCATCCGCATCAAACTCTTTATGCAGCAAAACGAAGCGCTTAACGCGCGCTCCTGTCGGTAAATTTTCATTCACATCTTGTACAGCTTGATTGATTAGTGCGTAAACTTTTGGTTTCTGTGACAAATCAACAAACGTTGTGTAGCCAATACCTTGCTTCTCTGCCCAATAACCTACATTATCAAACGCAATAATAATCAAGGCTGTTACATAATCCCTTGTTTCGCCGCCAAGGGCCATTACATCTTGAATATAGGGACTAAACTTGAGACGCCCTTCAATAAATTGTGGGGAGAACACCTCGCCATTAGCCAGCTTGATCATGTTTTTGACGCGATCTTGAAAAATGACATGTCCGTCTTCGTCAATATAGCCCGCATCTCCAGATTTAAACCAGCGACGGCCGTTTTCATCCACCACAATATCCTTCGCTGTCGCCTCAGGGTTTTTGTAATAACCCTTCATTACAGTAGGGCCAGAAATAAGCAATTCCCCCTCATCAGATGTTTTGATCTCGATGCCGTCATAGGGCACTCCGACACTTGCAAATTTAATGTCGCCATCACGATGAACAGTTACACCCCCAGACACTTCAGTCGAGCCATAAATTTGCTTTAAGTTGATACCTAATGCGTGATAAAAACGAATATGATCTGGGCTTAAAACAGCACCAGCCGTGTAAGCACCTCGCACTCGCGACAATCCCAATTGATTGCGGAGGGGAGAAAAGACCAACAAATCACCCAACTTATAGGACATTTTTAAGCCAAGACCAATAGGTTCTTTATTAAATTTCTTGTCTGCAACCTTATAACCAATAGGTAAGAATTTTTCATATAGCCATTGGTTTAACCGCGCTGCATCGTTCATTCTTACCTGAACAGCTCCAACTTGACCGTCCCAGAGACGTGCCCCATAAAACAAATTATCAGGTGCAATCTCCCTAATATTCTGTCGTACTGTTTCAGGCTCCTCTGGGAAATTCATGATCATTCCGGTAATACAGTGGGGGACAATGCCAAAAACCGGTTCAGCAATCCAACCCATCGGCATAAAACTCACATGGTTGTCTGTACTGTATCGAGGGTCAATTGCAAATGCTTTTTCCGCAACTGCGATCAGATTTTCATTGCTCAGCATCACACCTTTAGGCAAGCCAGTTGTCCCTGAGGTATAACAAATGAGTCCTGTTTCCTCACGTGTGCCCTGTGCAATTTCTTCCTCAAATCGATTCGGCTCTTTTTGGGCACGTTCCTTACCTAATTCCTGCACAGCTTCAAAAGAGATCAACCAGTCATCTTCATAATCCCATAAACCACGATCATCCCAATAAATGACCTTGCGAATGTTTGGAATTTGATCGCGAATTTCCAAAAACTTATCGCACTGCTCCTGATCCTTAGCTAAAGCAACCACTGAATCGGAATGGTTAATAACATATTCCATTTCTTTGGGAATCGCGTCTGTATACATACCAACGCCAGCCGTGCCAATTGCTTGCATGGCGAGAAAACCCCATAAATATTGACGATCATTATCACCAATAGAGCAAAGGTGATCCCCGCGTTTGACCCCTAATTCCAGCAACCCTAATGCAAAGGAACGTACTTGCTCATAAGATTCAGGCCATGTGTACTCTTGCCAAATGCCAAACTCTTTTTGGCGCAAAGCAACATTTTTATCATCATTACTTTGTACTTGTTGCAAAAAATATTGTGCAATTGTTTGTGGTTGGTCCATAAACTTCACATACTGAGGTTGTCGAAAATATTAGTCTTCGGCAAACGCAGACTCCATTTAAATAGGTTGATTATGCTTCGCCTAAATAAGCGTGAATTACTTTTTCGTCTTGTTTGACTTCATCTGGGGTACCGTCACCGATTTTGACGCCAAAATCGAGAACAACAACACGGTCAGAAATGTCCATGACTAAACCCATGTCGTGCTCGATTAAAACAATAGTGACACCGCGACGTTCATGAATATCAAGGATAAAGCGAGCCATATCCTCTTTTTCTTCAACATTCATACCAGCCATTGGTTCATCAAGGAGAAGGAGGTTTGGCTCTAGGGCCAGTGCACGACCAAGTTCTACGCGTTTACGAAGACCATAAGGCAACGCGCCGACAGTTGCTTTTCGAATGTGAGCAATTTCCAAAAAATCAATGATTTCTTCAACAACGTGGCGATTGTAAACTTCTTCCTTCCGTGCTTTGCCCCAATAAATCATACTTTGCAAACTGTTTTGTTTCATATGAACATGGCGTGCGGCCATGAGGTTATCGAGGGTGCTTAAACCGGTATAAAGCGCAATATTTTGGAAGGTACGCGCAATGCCAATTTTTGCAATTTTATGTGTAGCGGTTTTTGTGAGATCTTGTCCTTCGTATTGAATGACACCAGATTGGGGGCGATAAAATCCGCTAATGCAGTTAAGCATGGAAGTTTTGCCAGCGCCATTTGGGCCGATAATCGCACGGATTTCACCATGTTTTACACCAAAACTTACATCTGAGAGGGCAGCGTTGCCACCAAAACTTAATGATACGTTTTGTACGGTTAAGATGTCGGCGTTTGAACTCATGTAACCTCTTAGAGCTTTATATTCTTGTTAAACTTAAGCAGTGCAAGATAACTTACAACTTTATTTAGGTATTGGTGATTTTGTACAAAGGGTTATGTCTTCTTCTCTTACAAAAGTAACATAACAAATGCAGGGAGGCAAGCATCCAAAAATTTTGGATTTTGGATTTTTAGCGGAAATATGTACATTGTCATCCTATTTGGCATGATATGGTGGGAAATATAAACTGCTTTTGTAAATTCGGTTTAATTTTTGCACGAAATTCAGAAAATATGTAACAAAAAAGCCGCAAGCTCAATTGAGCTTGCGGCTGTGCGCATTTGCATCAATTTTATGCTACTCAATAACACCGAGTGCTTTACCACCCTCGATGATGACATCTACACAGTAGTTGATGTCTTCTACGGTGTGCGCAGCAGAGACGCAAGCGCGTAAACGTGCTTGGCCTTCGGGCACAACCGGGGAGACCACAGCTTGCACAAAGATGCCATTGTCACGGCAATATTTAGCCAACAATGCGGCTTTGTCTGTGGATCCGCAAACAACTGGCACAATCGCTGTTTCGGTAAACAAGAGATTAAATCCTGCTTCGCGTAAACGACCTGCAAACAAGTTGTAATTATCTTGGATCTTCTTCACGCGCCATTGTTCTTCTTCGATAATGTCGAAGGCTGCTTTTGCGGCAGCAGCCGATGGGGGAGGTACTGCAGCTGAGAAGATAAACCCACGTGCTTCGTGCTTGAGGAAGCTAATCAGTTGGTCGTTGCCAGCAACGTAGCCACCAGCACTTGGGATTGTTTTGCTCAATGTTCCCATTTTGATGTCGATGCAATCTGGGGGTAAGTCGAAATGTTCTTCAATACCGTGACCTGTTTCGCCTAAAACACCAAGCGAATGCGCTTCATCAATCATTAAATAAGCGTCATATTTTTTGCACAGTTTGACTACTTCTGGCAAGTTAATGATATCACCATCCATACTAAAGACAGAGTCAGCAACAACCAGTTTGCGACCATGTGGATTGGCTGCACGCAAGCGTCGTTCTAGATGATCCATGTCATTGTGACGGAAACGTACGTGAGTGGCCATCGAGAGCAAACAGCCATCAACAATACTGGCGTGATTAAGTTTGTCGCTGATTACTGTATCGCCCTTGCGCAATAAGTTTGAAATGGTAGCCAGGTTGGTCACATAACCGCTAGAAAAAGTAATTGCGCCATCTGTTTTCTTAAACTCGGCAATTCTTGCTTCTAGTTCGTTGTGTAGGACTAATGAACCTGCTAATAAACGTACACCATGGGTCCCTGTGCCATATTTATCAATAGCAGCTTTGGCAGCCGCGTTGATTTTGGGGTGACCGATAAGCCCAAGGTAAGAGTAGCTGCCCAGCATGATCATGTCGCCGTAGTTAACGACATTTACATGCCCGTTGGGGAGCATATCTTGGGTTGCTTCTAAATAAAAATATAAGCCAGCTTCTTTGTAATGTTCGACATCCCAAAGCATATCTGGTGTGAGGGCAAGCTTTTCGTTGGAAGTTGCTTCACCTATCATAATTATCTCCTCGTCAATCCGTTCATGTAGTTTGGTCGTTATCATAATAATGGGATGATAAACAATGGGAACGGGTAGTACCTTATCTAAGCCTTAAGTAAATCTCATAAAGAGTTTGTCATTTCCGAATGGTTAACTGATTTACTTTTTTAGGAAAACAAAATGTTTAACCGTTTTTCTTGCAAATAGTTTCGTTTTCCGTGTAAGCGGATATTATACGACCGTATTTGATGACTACTTATCTATTCACATGAACTTTAAATTGTATTCTTCTAATCTCAGCATAAATATCAATCCATTTTATCTCCTCATCAACTTTTCTGCTAATATATACATCTTTATTTGACAAGAATTTACCATTCACTGATAATAATTTTCTCCCTAAAGATGGTGCAAATAGAATGACCTATTTGCAGAGATGATGAATCCTCAAAAAAAGGAATCTTGAATGAAACCAGCCCCATTTGAATACCTTGCCCCAACAAGTTTGGATGATGCCTTGGCCGCATTAAATGAACATGGTTTTGATGCCAAGTTGTTGGCTGGAGGACAAAGCTTGGTCCCTGTCATGAATTTTCGTTTGACGCAGCCAGGTGTGTTGATTGATTTGAATAATGTGCCTGAATTGGATTTTATTCGACGGGAGGCAGACGGCAGGATGCGGTTTGGCAGTATGGTGCGCCAAAATCGGTTGGAGCGAGATGAGCTTGTGCAGGAATATCTGCCTCTCTTACATGAAACGATGCCTTTTATCGCTCATCCCCAAATTCGCAATCGGGGCACATTTGGGGGGAGCATTGCGCATGCGGACCCAGCAGGGGAGCTACCGGTGATTGCGGTTGCTTTAAACGGCCGTTTTCGGATTCAATCTAAAGAAACGGATCGCTGGGTGAATGCTGGCGATTTCTTTCAAGCGTTATTTGAAACAGATTGCGGTGATGAGGAAATGATCACCGAGATTGAAATTCCAGCGATGCGCCCCAATACGGGAACTGCGTTTACCGAGGTTGCCCGTCGCCACGGTGACTATGCTTTAGGTGGGGTGGCCACACTGGTTACTGTTGATGCAAATCAAGTTTGCACCCAAGCACGCCTTGTTTATCTTAATGCTGGAGAAGTACCGATGGTCGCCGAAAAAGCGGCGCAATTACTCGTGGGTGAGAAGATGAGCGAGGCGTTGTTGCTGGAAACGGCCGTAACCGCGAGCAACGAAGAAATTAACCCAACTTCAGACATTCATGCCAATGATGAATATAAACGTCATTTAGCCAAAGTTTTAACCATTCGTGCATTAAAGACAGCCTTTGAGAGAGCGGCTCAGTAATTAATAATTGGGTAATTAAGTGATTTAATGACTATCTTGTTTGAAGAATTGAGAATTTTACAAGCAGTAGAAGAAGTTGCGGACGAACTTTGGAATCATGTGATGAAATGGGACAATTTTTCAAAAGAGACGGTTGGTAAACAATTGGTGCGTTCTGTTGATTCGATTGGCGCAAATATTGCAGAATCATACGGCCGTTTTCACTTTGGTGAAAAATTGCAATTCTTATACTATGCACGAGGCAGTCTGTACGAAACCAAGTATTGGTTAAATCGCGGATACTCTAGAAAATTATTCTCACAAGAATCAGCTGAAGTAACAGCTAATGAACTATCCCAAATTGCTCATCAACTTAATACATTAGCAAAGGTAACTAAAGATCAAAGGAAAAGCGTGTCAAAAAATAAGATACGTGAACAAAACTTGCCTTATTCAATTGGTCCATCTACAAATACAGCTTCAGAGAATTGGGAATTATTTACACAAGAAGAGATTGAAGCTTTTACTTCTTTAAAGTTGCGCAGGCCTCAAAAGATTGATTACTCAATTACCCAATAACAAAAGGCACAACCATATGCAAACGACAACAGTAATTACAGTAATAATCAATGGAAAAGAATATACAGAAGCAGTTGAGCCTAGATTGTTGTTGAGTGATTTTTTGCGCCATCAACTTGGGCTAACAGGGACTCATGTGGGATGTGAGCATGGCGTATGTGGCGCTTGTACCATTTTAGTTGACGATCAACCTGTGCGGTCTTGTCTCATGTTTGCTATTCAAGCAAACGGTCATACGATAATGACAGTGGAAGGGTTAGCCAGTGCAGATGGCGAGCTTCATCCATTGCAGCAAGCCTTTTGGGAAGAGCATGCGCTGCAATGCGGATTTTGCACACCTGGCTTTTTAATGACACTGAAACCTTATTTAGAAGAAAACCCAACACCAACAGAAGAAGAGATTCGAGAAGCGCTCTCCGGAAACCTGTGTCGTTGTACAGGCTATCAACATATTGTCAATGCGGTAAAAAGAGCGGCACAACAATAGTAAAATTGGAGATTGGAAGATTGGAGATTAAATTCCCGACATCGGTTACACAACTTGCTAATTCACTTGCTGCTGGTGAATTAGATTTGCTCGATTATATTGATCAGCTTGAAGCTTATTTTGCGGTACGTGAGCCTGACGTGTTGGCGTTTGTACCTGAAGAAGACCGTTTTCAGCGGCTGCGACAAGACGCCCAATTATTGTTAGCAACTTATCCTGATCCTGAGAAACGGCCGTCTTTGTTTGGCGTTCCCATTGGGGTTAAAGATATCTTTCAGGTTAATGGCTTTACCACGCAAGCTGGCAGCAAATTGCCGCCCCATATTTTGCAGGGGGAAGAAGCACCTTGCGTAACAACTCTGCGCGATGCGGGTGCACTGATTTTAGGGAAAGCCGTTACCACAGAATTTGCCTACTTTGGCCCCGGGCCAACGCGCAACCCATATAATCCCGAACACACACCCGGTGGTTCCAGCAGTGGCTCTGCTGCTGCCGTTGGTGCCAATTTAGCTCCATTTGCCTTTGGCACACAGACCATTGGCTCCGTGAATCGCCCAGCCGCTTTTTGTGGTGTCGTTGGCTACAAACCATCCTACAACCGCATTTCTAAAAAGAACGTCATTCCCTTGTCAGAATCATTAGATCATATTGGCGGTTTCACAACCGATGTGGCTAGTATGGAGCTTGTGGCTGGCTTGCTTTGTCAGCATTGGCAATGGGTAGTGGCTGAACGCAAACCGGTATTGGGCGTGCCTGAAGGCCCCTATCTGAATCGGGTGAGTGAAGAAGGACGCAAGCATTTCCGCCAGGTTACGCGGCAGCTGCATGATGCTGGCTTTGCAGTTAAATCATTACACATTATGCCTGATTTTGATGGAATTTATGAGCGCCATAACTTGATTGTGGCTGCTGAAGCCGCCCGTTTCCATCAAAATTGGTACGAAGAATATCAAGCGTTATATCATCCTAAAACGGCCGAATTAATTGAACACGGTCTAAAAGTGAGCGACAAACGGTTAGAAAGAGCGGTTGCCGGTCGTGAGAAGCTGCGTCATCAAATTAGCAAAACGATGGAACAAAATGGCATTGATTTGTGGCTTTCTCCGCCAGCGCTGGGCGCGGCTCCAAAGGGATTGGACAGCACTGGCGACCCCGTCATGAATTTGCCGTGGACACACAGCGGATTACCAACCCTAACGTTGCCTGCTGGGAAGAATGAAGCAGGATTGCCACTTGGTCTACAGTTAACAGGTCGCTGGTATGGTGATGAAGCAATGCTTTCTTTTGCGTTGCAGCTTGAAGATGTGTTAAAAAGTAACTGAGTAAATTAGTAATTAAGTAATTGAATGATGCAGCATAAGATTATTGCCCAATTACTCAGTTACTTAATGACGCTTCTCATTTTGTCAGCTTGTAGCGAATTCACAACAACGGCCGTTCCTACAAGCCAATCAACCCCAGAACCGACCGCAACTAAAACGGCCGTTTCCACATCTACCATATCACCATCACCAACAGCGGAGGCTCCCTTGCGATTTTTGGCATTAGGCGATTCATATACCATCGGTGAAAGTATCCTCGAAGATGAGCGCTGGCCTGTGCAGTTGGTTGCTGGCTTACGTGCTCAAGGCCGCAACATCGAAGATGCCCAAATTATTGCTCAGACAGGATGGACCACAGATGAACTCGCTGCGGCAATTGTTGCGGCCAATCCACAAGGCCCTTATGACATTGTCTCCTTGCTCATTGGCGTGAATAATCAATATCGTGGTCGTTCACAAACAGAGTATCGCGAACAATTTGTAGATTTACTGAATCAAGCAATTGCTTTCGCAGATGGCGAGCCGACAAAAGTTTTTGTGGTTTCTATTCCCGACTGGGGCGTGACCCCATTTGCGGCACGCCAGGATTCAGAGGCAATTGGCGCAGAGATTGACGCCTTCAATGCGATCAATCGCGCAGAAGCTGAAAAAGCTGGTGTTGTTTACATTGACATTACGCCGATTTCGCGACGCGCGCCAGATGAGCCAGAACTTATTGCTGACGATGGGTTGCATCCGTCGGGAAAAATGTATGCGGAATGGGTGGCGTTGATGGAACCGATTGTCATAGAGATTTTGAGAAACTGAATTAGTATTCAATTATCACTGTTCAGTAATCAGTCTGATAATAGACAAAACTGAATACTGTTAACTGAATGTTCTAAAGTATGGAGTATTTTATGATTCAATATGAAGTTAGAGCAGGAGCTTATTATGATTCCGTGGTGCTGATGCAGTTGCAAAAAGCATTAGTGGGGTTGGATGGTGTTCTTGATGCTGGCGTTGTTATGGCCACAGATGCCAACAAGGAAGTCTTGGCTGCCAGCGATTTATTGCCCGCAAATGTTGCCGCTAAAGCAGATGATTTGTTAATCGTTGTCAAAGGAGAAAGTGAGCAAGTCGCGAAGGATGCTTTGGCACAGGTCAATGAGCTACTGAAGAAACGTAGCTCTGGTTCAACGCAAGATTATCGGCCCAAAAGCTTAGCAACGGCCGTTTCGCAGCAGCCAGATGCAGAATGGGTGCTTATATCTGTGCCCGGACGGTATGCGGCTGGTGTTGCCGAAGAGGCACTCGATTTGGGCAAACATGTTTTTCTTTATAGTGACAATGTATCCCTTGAAGATGAAGTTAGGTTGAAGCAAAAAGCGCAAGAGAAAGGGTTGTTGGTGATGGGCCCCGATTGTGGAACGGCCGTTATCAATGGCATTGGTTTGGGCTTTGCCAATCGGGTACGTCGCGGTGATATTGGCATTGTTGCTGCGTCGGGAACAGGTCTGCAAGCGGTCAGTACCGAAATTCACAATTTAGGTGCTGGTGTCTCGCAAGCAATTGGCACAGGCGGTCGTGATCTTAAAGAAGGAGTGGGGGGGCTGACAGCGCAACAAGCATTGACCATCCTTGCCCATGATGACCAGACAAAGGTCATTGTGCTTGTGTCTAAACCACCAGCAGCAGACGTTGCGGCTGAGCTGCTGCGTGCAGCCCAAACCTGCGGCAAGCCTGTGGTTGTTAATTTCATTGGCTATGCGCCTCCAGGACGACGTATTGGCAATTTGCTCTTTGCCTCTGGTTTGTATGATGCGGCGGAGCATGCCGTACAAATTGCCAATGATGCTTCTTACCTCATCCCGCAATCTACAACCTTTGATAGTCAACCCTTAACTGGGAATCTAAGAGGTTTGTTTTCTGGGGGCACGCTGGCTGCACAAATGCTGATTGGCTTACAAGCTGTGCTCACGCCCATCTACAGCAACATTCCATTGCGTCCAGAACAAAAATTAGAGGATGTGATGACCAGCAAAGGGCACACAATTCTCGATTTGGGTGAGGATGAATTTACGCAAGGGCGTTTGCACCCCATGATGGACAACGATTTGCGGCTGCGCCGTTTTCAGCAAGAGATTGCAGATGATTCTGTCGATATGATTGTTTTTGATGTTGTTTTAGGTGAAGGCTCGCATCCTGATCCCGTGATGGAATTGGGGCCTGCGGTTGCCGAAGCGAGGCAGGCAGGCAAACGGGTTGCTGCTATTGTTGTGGGTACAGATGAAGATCCGCAAGAAATTAATGACCAAATCGAACGATTAGCTGCCGCTGGGGCGCAAGTTTTCCCCACTGTCAATGAAGCTCTCGACTATGTTTACAATCGGCTGCCCGCCCCAGAAACAAACATGCCTGAGGTATCCATGGCCGCATTTGCAGAGGATTCGGTTACGGCCGTAAATGTAGGGCTAGAATCGTTTTATGACAGCATCAAAGCGCAAGGAGGAACGGCCGTACAAGTCGAGTGGCGCCCACCTGCTGGTGGCAATGAGAAATTGATGGCTATTTTAGCGAAGATGAAACAAGGTGCTTAAATGATACATGTCCGCAGATTACGCAGATTACGCAGATTTATCTTTTTATTCTCTGCGTTCTCCGCTTCTCCGCGGTTAATTTGAAGGAGTGAGACATGAATATTGAACAAGCCAATGAAACGGCCGTAAAACGAATGATGGAAGCAAGGCCGATATTGAAGACAGTTGCGACAGCTCGTGATGTGATTCCCGGCATGCGTGACAATTTACTCTTACATGCAGGGCCACCGATTACGTGGGAACGAGCTTCCGGTCCAATGCGTGGCGCCATTGTCGGTGCGCTTATTTTTGAGGGTTTAGCCACTGATTGGGAAAGTGCTGAAAAACTGGTCGCCTCAGGTGAAATTGATTTGGAGCCTTGCCACGAACATGAATCGGTGGGGCCAATGGCTGGGGTTACCTCCGCCTCAATGAAGGTATATGTTATTGAAAATGTGACTCATGGCAATAAAGCATATTCCAACCTCAACGAAGGGTATGGCAAGGTGCTGCGCTATGGTGCATATAGTGAAGAAGTGCTGAGCAAACTCCATTGGATGAATGACGTGATGGGGCCGATGCTGGCTGAAGCGTTAGCAATGATGGAGGATGGTTTAGATATACGCGCCCTTTTAGCTGAAAGTTTGCACATGGGTGATGAAGGACATAATCGTAACAAAGCAGGCTCGATCATTTACACGGCGAAATTAGCACCTTTCATTACAAAAACAAGTGCGAGTGATAAAGACAAAGCCGACGTGTTGCAGTTCTTGGGCGATAATGCCTTGAGCGTTTTGAATCCGGTGATGGCGGCCTGTAAAGCAATGGCAGATGCGGGGCATGGCGTCGAGGGCAGCACCGTGATGACCATCATGGCCCGTAATGGTACCGATTTAGGCATTCGCGTGAGTGGACTAGGTGATCGTTGGTTTACTGGCCCTGTTGGTCAGCCAGATGGTTTATATTTCCCCAGCTTTACCGCAGAAGATGCCAGCGGCGATATTGGCGACAGCACGATTACAGAAACGGCAGGCATTGGAGCGTTTGCAATGGCTTCTGCGCCAGCAATTGTTACCTTTATCAGTGGTACACCAGAAATGGCTGTGAATACGACGCTGGAGATGTACGAAATTACAGTGGACGAGCATTCCGCTTTTACCATCCCTGTGCTCGGTTTCCGGGGCACACCTGTTGGTGTGGACATTCGTAAAGTGGTCGAGCTTGGGATTCGACCACAAATTAACACAGGAATTGCGCACAAAGATCCGGGCGTGGGGCAAGTGGGTGCAGGACTTGTTTTACCCCCCATGAATGTATTTGAAGATGCCTTGGTGGCATTTGCTGAGCAATATGGTTTAGTTTAGTATCTATCCTAAAATTAACCGCGGAGACCACAGAGAGCAAGGAGAATGAACTTTTTCTCTGCGTACTCTGCGGTTTTTCGGATAGATTCTTAATGGTTTTCTGCATTGGATTCGTCAACGATCTCTTTGAGGTAGTTGGCAATGCGGGCGACTTCCTGGGAATGTGCATCTTTTTGTGACAGGCTGAGGTATTGTTCCAAACAGGCGAGTGCTTCAGGGAAACGGCCGTATTCCTGGAGCACCAATCCCTTATTCAGCAGTGCTCGTCCATCATCCGGTTCCGTCTGCAAATAAGCATCAAACTCCGCCAACGATTCCTCATAGAGATGGAG
>JBNKHS010000053.1:0-15115 GCA_050290485.1 Promineifilaceae bacterium (SeqCode)
AGCTGAGTTAAAAAAGAGAGACATTCTATCAGCAGACGAAGAAGTGAAGTTGGCACAAACAATTGAGGCAGGGAAAAAAGCAAAAAGCGCGTATCAAAAGTCGAAAAACGAACCACCAAATGCTATCTTAATTACTGCTGGGGAAAAAGCGCGGGAGAAAATGATCAATCATAACTTAAGGTTGGTGGTCAATATTGCCAAACGTTACCGCGATCGCGGAGTCCCTTTTGTTGATCTTATTCAAGAAGGGAGCGTTGGGCTAATTACGGCCGTTGACAAATATGATTACAAAAGAGGGACGCGTTTTAGTACTTATGCAACCCAATGGATACTACAGGCAATTCAACGTGCTGTTGCTAACCACAGTCGGTTGGTGCGCATCCCTGTTCATTGGCACAATGAGTTGGGTCAGCTTAATCAAGCATATCTTGCCTTTGAACAGGAAAACGGCCGTTCCCCAACGTTAACTGAACTAGCCAACACAACCAAAATTCCTCAAAATAAAGTCGAGAATTTACTCAAAGCCAATTTAGAGCCTCGTTCGTTAGATCAACTCGTCGGCCAAGATAAAAATGACACTTTCGGTGAAATCCTTCCCGATGCAAAGGTGGTTGTTCAAAATGAAGATGCAATTGATGGTGAAGATCAAATTGCGCAGCTGAATCTCCTTCTAAACAATTTAACAGACCGCGAAACCAATATTGTCAAATTAAAATACGGCATCAATCATTCTGAAACGTTATCCAATCGGAATATTGGCAAAGAGATGGGGCTATCTGGCGAGCGCATTCGCCAAATTGATGTTGCCATCCGCAAAAAATTAAGAGAGCTATTTAATGAAATTGAGTCATCTGCATAACCTTTAAATCCAAGCGTTATACAAGCATTTTGCAGAGTATTTTCAACATTAGAACAACCAAAAATGATTGCGATTTCTTTCACAATTGCCTTGACGCTCCATAGGGTCTCACTTATAATTCGATAAAGCGTTCAAAAAAAATTGAAAGTTATGAACAAGGTAAACATTATGCTTACAAATACATTGGCTTCTGGCCTAGAAATCGTCGAAAAAGAACTACAATCTGTAGTCAATAGTGACGTAGATGTCCTCACTGATGCAGGACTTCATCTTATTAAATCTGGCGGCAAACGCCTCCGTCCGCAGCTCTCCATCTTGGCTTATTTAGCTGCTGGTGGTGAAAATGTTGCTGAAGTTGCCCCCATTGGTGCAGCAATTGAAATGGTTCATACGGCTACCCTTGTTCATGATGATATCAACGATCACAGCATGATGCGTCGTGGTAAACTCACCGTACATGCCAAATGGGGACGCACATTTGCCTTGCTCGCTGGGGATTATCTCTTCACTAAAGTATATGAATTGATGGCACCTTTTGGGGCAGAATATAACGTGATCATGTCAGATGCTTGCACCAAATTGGTAGAAGGCGAAACGTTACAAGCCCAGGCCGCCAAAGCGGGCAACATGGATCGGGAAACGTATAAAACCATCATCAGCCGCAAAACAGCCAGTTTATTTGAAGCTGGTGCGCGTATGGGTGCCATGTTAGCTGGTGCTGAAGAGAAACTAATCGAATCGTTATCTTCTTACGCTTATAACTTAGGATTGACCTTCCAAATTGTTGATGATATTTTGGACATTATTGGTGATCCAGAAACAATGGGGAAACCTGTTGGTACTGATTTAGCACAAAATCGCGGAGTAACCGCAGCGCAAAATGGTGGTTTGGATGAAGTTGCCACAGCTGTTGCTGAAGCAGACGACCCCATTGCGCAAATGATGGCTAAATTACGTGAATCTGGGGCGATGGATATTGCCCGTATGCAAGCCAAAGAAATGGCTGAACGTGCCCGCGAAGCGCTAAAAACTGTCGCAGAGAGTGAAGCAAAAGATGAAATGACCAATCTTATTGAGTTGGTCTTAGATCGCCAAAACTAATTTCGCGGTTAATTTAAATAGAAAGCTGAAAGGGTGCGAAGAATCGCACCCTTTTTTGTTATCTTTACCCAACAGAAAGTTTTCAACTAATCTGCCACGCCGGTCGAGATAGTTGCTGATTGCAAATAGGCAATTCGTCGATTGTATCGTAAGCTTTCAACTGTGTATACAATCAAGGCCAACAGCACCCCCTTGCCCGACACGCAACCTTTCTCTTAAAAACAAATAACCAAGCAGTACGTTAACCAATGGATTGATAAAGTAGCCGAGTGCTGTTTCTACAATAAATCCAGCATTAACTGCCCAGATGTAGGTAAACCAATTGAGGCTGAGAATAACGGCCGTTAACAAAAATGTAGCCAACACCTTGGGTTGCTGCAACACAGGCTTTATCCACTGCCAACGTTTGGAGATACCCAACACCAAAAGCATAAAAAAGAAGGACCACACCATTTGATGTCCCAAAATCTCAATCGCAGGCACATCTTTCAACAATTTCCAATAGATCGGCAGCAATCCCCAAATCGAGTAAGTTATGACACCAAATAGTATTCCTTTATTCTTCATCTCAACCAATCCGTTCACCAGCTTGCAAAGTGCGTTCAATTTGGTCCAGATGTGCTTCGCCATGAGTGACGTAAATGTGCAGTAAATCGGCAACTGTCTCTAAACCGTCGTCGAGATGATTGCCTTTACGTGCCCAATCACCATCGGTCAATGAACGAAAGAGTAGCGCCCATCGTTGGTGTAACCCTTGCAAAATGTGTAACGATGTCTGAATATCTGGATTAGTGCTATCGGGAAATGCTGCCCACAAATCCTGATCATACGGTTTAAGTGGTGGGCAATCTTCTGTCAACGTCAGCTTGACGCGGATGAAGCCATTTAGGTGCGCATCAGCGAGATGGTGCACGTTTTGGGCAACTGTCCATTCATCCTCTAAGTAATGTGTGGTTAATTGTTCAACGGTAAGGTGAGAAACGGCCGTTTCTAATACAACCGGAAACTGTTCAAGTTTTTCTATCAAAGATTCTCTTTCTATACTGTTGTCCATAATTACGCCTCAACTAACCCAAACGCACGCACGGGAAAGGTTCCCATGCCTTCTACTTTCACAGGCACAGCAAAAAACTTAAATTGATTATCTGGTAAGCGATCTAAATGACAGAGGTGCTCCACAATCGGAATATCTGCACCTAAGAGTGCGGTATGCACAGGGCGACGCCCATCATTTGTGTCATCAATATTTAACGAGTCAATTCCCACAAGGGCGGCTCCAGCAGACACCAAATATTGAGCTGCCTCCTCAGTGAGGTATGGGTGACCTTCAAAATAGGGGTCAGTTTCCCAATGTATATCCCAGCCTGTGTCAATCAATACAGCTTTGCCCCAAATCTCGACATCATAAAAATCATCTTTGGTGATGATACGGCCGTTTCTCTGCCGACAACGCACCACCACCCCATCTAAATTTGCTAAAGAGGAAAGCGGTAATTGCGACATATCCTTCCCATCCACATACCGATGAAAGGGACTGTCCAGATAGGTTCCCGTGTTGGCCACCATCTCAATCTTACCGATATGAAATTCCGTTCCGTCTGCATAATGAGAACGAGACGCTTCACGGCTTAAAAAGTCACAAATGATCGGAGCTGGCAATCCTTTATATGTAATCTGTCCATCCCGAATTGTATGGCTGACATCAATACATTGTGTTCCTTTTTGGAACGGATCGGCACCATCTAGTCGTTTATGTTTTTCAGTAATGATCTCTTTATTGAGGATGCGCACCTCACCAACCATCAATAAATTCAAATCAGCAACGATATACTCAGCTAACGCTTTGTCTTCAATATCATGCCCATCAATATCTAAGCGAAAATCCTGTCCTTGAATTCCGCCACCATTGGAAAATTCAATTTCAAAATCGAACTTCACCCGCTTTTCTACTAACGCTAACGTCATTTGCTTAATCTCCTAAAATTTCTATCTGTTTTGTTTCCGAAACCTTGGCCTGACCGCCCGCCATCAAACTGCGAATCGCGCCATTTTCTACATTTAGCTTCACGTGGATCACACTGGGGGCTGGTGGGATCATGAAGTGTCCTTGCTCAATCCAAAACTCGTTCTGCGCCAAGCTTAACTTATCGTACAAATAACAAGCAAGTGGCCCCGCCGCCATCCCTGTTGCCGATTCTTCTGGAATGCCGTAATAAGGTGCAAACATGCGTGCCCCTGCATCACGTGTTTTGTCATTCGTATCGGGAGAAAATAGGTAATAGCCAATGAGATCAAACTGTTCGCTAATTTTGGCAATCGCGTCCATGTCGGGGCGCACGGTACGTACAATTCCCTCATTTTGCAGCGGAATCACCATAAACCCATTCCCAGTATGCACAATTGTTGGATGCTGCCCTGCGAGTAGATCGGATGGTTGAATGGAGAGGGAGTTTAAAACGGCCGTTTCCTGTTCAACACTCAACTCAATGTAAGTTGGCGCAAGCTGCTCCATATACGCTTTTTCACCCGCCATAAAAATCTGCCGATTGCCATCAATTGTTTCTTTAGACGTATCATCTTTAGGCAGTTCCCCAATTTGGCGCAAATAACTAAAGGTGGCAACAGTTGCATGACCACAATGGGCGATCTGTTTGGTCGGTGTAAAAAACTCTAACTTGAAATCTGCCACATCAGATGGGGAAACAAAAGCAGTCTCAGAAAGGCCAACAGCCGCAGCTATTTCCATTTTTTGTGCCCTGGAATATTGCTGTGCGTTGAGAACGACGCCTGCGGGATTGCCCCCTTTTGCATCATCTACAAATGCATTCACAATTGGAATCTCTAATTGCATGATCAACTCCTCTAAAACAACCTTTGTTGAGACGCCGCCGCTGGCGCGTCTTCAACATTTTCATTCATAGTGGTCAAGTCTCTCTTTTGATCTTGACTCAAACTTTACGCTTATAGTGTAATCAGAACTCCCATAGATTCAAACGAACGTTTTTGATACAATCCATCGGAATAATCGATAAAGGAGTCTGTAGTAAAATGGAACTACGACAATTGATGACATTTCAAAAAGTGGCCCAGACGATGAGTTTTTCGCAAACGGCCGTTTCCCTAAATTACGCCCAATCAACTGTCTCTGCCCAAATTCAGGCACTGGAAGCAGAATTGGGGGTTAGCCTATTTGACCGCATTGGCAAGCGCATCAATTTAACGGAAGCAGGCAAAAACTTATTGGGTTACGCGGAAAAGATGTTGGCGTTGGCGGGAGAAGCAAAAGTTGTCGTCGGTGCAGATGATACGCCAGCAGGCCCACTCAAAATTAGCGTCCCAGAAACGCTGTGCACCTATCGCCTACCTAAACTCCTGCGTCAATATCGCGAACAATATCCACAGGTGCAGCTTATTTTTAGCGCCAGATCAGATACAACTTTGCAACGGCCGTTAAATCAAGGAGATTTAGACATTGCTTTTTCTATTGAGGAGCCAATTCAGTCAGAAAACCTTATCGTTAAACAACTGATCACAGAAACATTGCAACTTGTTACCTATCCAGATCATCCATTGGCACATGCTGACTTTGTTACCTTTACTGAATTGAGAAAAGAACCTTTTGTACTCACAGAAACTGGATGCAGTTATCGCAATTTATTTGAGCGTACCTTAGCGGCCCATGGTGTCCATTTACAAACCTCAATGGAGTTTCATAGCGTTGAAGCAATTAAACAATGTGTCATGGCGGGTATTGGACTCTCGTTATTACCAACAGTCGCCGTTAAAGAGCAAATTGAAAACGGCCGTTTAGTCACACTGCCTTGGCAAGGAGAAGGGATGCATCTCATTACCCAAATGGCGTGGCATAAAGACAAATGGCTCTCCCCCGCCATGCGCGTCTTTATCAGCCTAGCAGAAAAAACATTACGGAACTGATCTTAACAAAAAAAGGGTTCAATTTGCATAATCGAACCCTTCATAAACTCTCTTTAGTTTTGTCCGCCAAAGGAAAAATCAATTACATCGTCGGCAAATAAATCTTAAACGTCGTTCCCTCTTGCCAATCACTGTGCAATTCAATATGGCCACCAAACCCTAAAATATAGTCACGTGTCCAGAAAAGACCAAATCCCATACCATCACCCCCCTTAGTAGACCAACCCAAGTCAAAAATGTGAGGCAACGCTTCATCACGAATACCGATCCCATTATCCCGAATCGTAATCAATACCTTTCTAGAGCCAACCCGTTCCGAACTAATCCAAATATCACCTGGCTCACCAGTTTCATTTACTGCTTCACGCGCATTTTTAATGATAACACGCAGCGCCTCAATGAGCATTTCAGGTGCAGTTTCAATGCTTGGTAAGTGTGCGCCCATAGTAATGTGCATCTTGACACCTGTTTTATCCGCCATTGTGCCATCATCAAAACCAATTAACAGTTGCGGGAAAACCTCATGAACCGCACGAATCAAACAATCGTTAATGCTAACAGGCTGATCAGGAACAGCATGCCAGGGTTGATGCAAATTGACCAAGATGTCCGTCGCCTGATTGAGTCGATCTAACATTGTCGCACTGTTATTCAAGATATCTTGCTGTTGGGTTGGCGGGAAACTTGCTGCCGCATTGAGTAAATGTAAATAGGTGCGCACCGAACTTAAATGATTACCCAAAGAATGCACCGAAGCTGTGGCACTAAAAGCCATGCGGCTAAACATTTCTGCATTGTGTCGTTGCTGTTCTGTTTCACGATACAATCTCGAATTGCGGATGCCTGCAGCAGCTTGTTGCCCAAATGACGTTAAGATGCTGATTTCCCACTGCGAAAAATGGTCACGTCGAGAGGCAACAAATAAATTGCCAACAATTTCATCTTCAATAAAAAATGGAACCGCAATTACAGAACGTATCCCTAACATTTGTTGTGCGAAATCGGCTAAAGATTTTTTAGCAACGGGCCGTAACAAATCGTATAATCGATCGGAAGTGAGATAATTTTGCGGACGGCCGTCTATCCCTTTTACAGCACGAACGCTCAAATTATCTTTGTAATGATCATCATCCAGATAAACCACTGCTTTGGGGCCAATCAGTTTAACTCCTGCTTTCTCTTCCAGATGAGCCAGAATTTGAGGACGATCGTCAAGCGCATAAGCACGTACAGGCAAAGCCCGTCCTTCCTCTAAAGTGGCGACCATTGCGCCTTCATAGCCCAACTCAAAAACCACAGCATCCACAACAGCTTGCAGAACTTGCGTTTCATCCGTCATTTTGGCTTGCAATGAAAAAATAACTTTTTCTAAAGATTCTAAACCACCTAAATAATAATGATTTTGAATGGTTTCAGCAGCTTGGCTGGCAAAAGCGATGAGAAAATCAATATCGCGGTCAGAAAATTCATATTCGGAAAAAACAAGGATATTGCCAACAACCTCATCTTCAACGATGAGCGGCAAAGTAACCACCTGTTTGATTCCAATTTTGTCTTGAATTTCGGAAGCTTTGGGACGTTCAATTAACGGCCGTATTACATCATACAATTGATCAGATACAAGATAGGGATGGGCAACTTTAGCAGAACGGCCGTTTACACCATTAACCGCACTTACATTCAAGTTATATTGATGATGGTTATCATCGATATAAACTAAAGCTTTAGCACCGATAAGATTTACACCAGACTGTTTAACAAAATAATTAATAGTCTTGGCTGACATGTTAAATGCAGAAGCGCGCACATAAAGTCCTTTGTCATTTTCAAGCGTCGTGGCTAGCGCCCCTAAACATCCCAAACGAGAAACAATATCATCTACGATTTGTTGTAGTGCATTTTGCAGTTTAGATGATATTTGTGTGAAGTCTTTTCTGTTTTCTTGTATCAAAACGTTTTCCTAATGCCGTAAATTGATCTTGCAATTCCCCAAATCATGACACAAATTGATGAATTACAAATTGAATGCACTTGATTGAATCAGGAGTTAACTTTTCATGCACATTCATATTAATGGCTCATGCTGTGTAATAGGTCTCATTCTACCCGATTGATAATTTCAAGGGGTGAAAATAAAGCAAAAAAAGAGCAACTAGGACTATTTGCCCACTTGCTCTTTTACTTAACAAGATACTGTAGCCAATATCGAGACTCATTGTCATTAATTTTTTGACAAGATATGAGTCACAATTGTTGCTCCACTACCCCCAATGTTTTGGGTCATGGCTAACTTCGCACCCTCAATTTGCGCTTCACCAGCATCACCACGCAGTTGAATTGTTGCTTCAGCAAGCTGATACAAACCAGTCGCTCCGACAGGATGACCTCTTGCTTTTAAGCCACCCATTGTACACACTGGAATACGGCCGTTTGGCAGAATATCTCCATTTTGGGCAGCACGTACCCCCTGACCACGTTCCGCAAAACCACACGCCTCCAAAGACAACGCCGCCATCACGGTAAACGCATCATGCAGCTCAAATAGATCAATATCTTCTGGGCCAACGCCAGCTTGTGCATACGCTTTCTTAGCAGAAATCTCTCCTGCTTTTAACCACAGCGGATCTTCGCGATCATGGATAGCCAATGTGTCAATGGCAGATGCAGAACCAATCACTTTGACGGCATCTGGTGCTTTCTCTGCCGGAACCAGTAACAATGCCGCCGCACCATCACCAGTGGGGGAGGCATCAAAGAAACTAATCGGATCAGCAACCAAACGGCCTTTATCATACGTCGCTTGCGTAATCGCTTGGCGGAACATTGCGTTGGGGTTCTTGGCTCCATTACGATGTGCATTAAGCGCAAAAGGAGCAAAATCATGCCGATCATACCCATATTCATGAATATAGCGGCGCATCACAAGTGCGTTTAACCCCACAAAGGTTACTCCCTGCTCAACTTCATAATCAGCATCAGCGGCTGTGGTCAATGCCGCCGTCGTATCTATGAATGTTGTTTCCGTCATCTTTTCCACACCAATGACCAAAACAGCATCCAACTCTCCACTGGCAACAGCAAGCAAACCTTGGCGCATCGCCGACCCCGCCGAACCGCATGCCGCTTCCATTTTTACCGCTTCTACACCCCACTGACCTAAATGATCCGCAATCATCGCACCCAGTTGGCGTTGGTCATTCAAGCGACCACTGGTCATATTGCCAACGTAAATTGCATCGACCTGCTCAACCCCAGCATCTTGCATAGCAGCACGTCCTGCTGCGGCTGCCAGATGGCGAATTGAGCGATCCCAATGCTCACGTACGGCCGTTTGTCCAACACCTAAAATTGCAACTTCGCGCATAAAAACCTCCAATCAAAAAAACCATCCAAAACCAAATGGCATTGGATGGTTATGTTGCTCATTTCATGAGTAAGGTAATTATCTTGCGCTTTTGCCGTCAGAAACTACCAAAACGGCCGTTTATTGCTGTCAAAAGGTGTCATGAGACTACCAAAACCCAAATTTTCTATGTTAGCCCCAATGAATCGGCGTTATTTCGACGGTTGACCGCTATCCTTAGTACCCAAGGGTGAGGATGCCTCTTCTAAAAAGGATGCCATATGAAAATATTGATTATTGATGACAGCGAAATTTTCCGCGACAGTGTAAGCTTACTCTTAAAGGCAGAGTGGCCTGATATAGATATCTTTGAAGCAGATGACGGAAAAGTGGGAGTAGACCAAGCTATCATTCTTCATCCAGATCTCATTCTACTTGATGGATCGATGCCCCATATGAATGGAGATGAGGCCGCCGCAAAACTACGTTCGCTCCCACAAACTGAAAACATCCCCATCATCGCTGTAACCTCAGAAATACCAAATACCCCTCTATGGCAAGGGCTACAAAGGCAATGCTCCCATATTTTGCCTAAACCCTTCCATATACCGTCGTTTTTACAATTGGTAACCCTTGAAGTTGATCGAAAAAAATAAACCTAAAGCAAAATGCGTAAAACACAATTTGTTCACGTTTTACGCACCAATTTTTTCAAAGTAACTGCGAATCAATCTCAATTTACTTCAATGGTATGAATCCAATTAAAGCGGTCTGGAATACGGCCGTATTGAATTCCGGTCAGTTCCTCATACAAATGAGTCGAAACAGGCCCAGATTTATAATCATTCAACGTATATTCTTGCTCTTTGTATCCAAATTTACCAACAGGCGCAATCACCGCCGCCGTACCACAGCCAAACGCTTCCGTCACCTTACCAGTCTCAATATCCGCTACCAATTCATCGACATCAATCGTGGCTTCTTCAACTTCATAGCCCAGGTCACGCCCTAACTCAATCACAGATTTCCGCGTGATTCCGGGAAGTATGCTCCCTGTTAAAGCTGGGGTCACAATTTTCTTGCCCCCGTAAACAAAACAAATATTCATTGCTCCCACTTCTTCCACATATTGTCCATGAATCGCGTCGAGCCACAAAACTTGTGAATAGCCTTTTTGTTTGGCATCTTCACTCACAAACAGGCTGGCTGCATAATTGCCACCAGTTTTAGCATCACCGACACCACCTTTTACAGCACGACGATATTTATCGGAAATGTAAACGGAGACAGGATTAAATCCTCCCTTGAAGTAGGGGCCGACGGGTCCTAAAATGACGAAGTGAATATAGCTCTTACTGGCATGAACACCCAAAGCAGCGTCGCTGCCAAACATAGCCGGACGAATGTATAGAGATGCACCTGGCTTTGATGGCACCCACTCTTGCTCTAATTCGATTAACTTACAAATGGCAGCCAGATGTTCTTCTTCATCTACTGTTGCCATCGCCATTCTTTTGGCCGAGTTATTAAAACGGCGCATGTTTTCCCACGGACGGAAAAGGTTAATGTTACCATCTTCACGGCGATACGCTTTGGTACCTTCAAAAATTTCTTGCGCATAATGCAAAACGGCCGTTGCTGGCGATAAACTAAACGGTTCAAATGGGCCAATCTTGGCATCGTGCCACCCTTTATCGGGCGAATAATGTTGGCTGAACATCCGGTTGCTAAATTTATCACCAAAGCCGAACTCATCCGTAGGGGGTGTCTTCAGATCAGCTTCATTCAGGGATAATATTTCAATATTCATGGGATTCCTCTAGAAACGTAAAACGCGTAGACGTATCGACGTAATTGAGCCACAAAAGGCTAGCCTTTTCTAGACCCATCACGTCTACACGTAAATTTAATAAATTTCCAGCTTATTTTACCCCTAGAACATCGCTTCGACCACGCCAAGTGAACGGCCGTCTCCGTCGCGGCGTAATGCCTGATGATCCCAACCCGAGCCAGAAACAATAAAGTAATAAGCCGCTCCGACACCGGGAATTTGTGCGCATTGTTCATAGAATGCTTTCGCCTGACGGCCCTTATCAACAGCAGCTATTTTCTTGGCTGGATCTGGATTACTAAATTCGGTTACAAAAATAAGTTTATCAGGGAAACGATGGCGGTATTTTTTCACTAAGGCAATGGCTTCACTCGTTACCTCATCCATCGAAACATAATAAGCATGCACACATAAGAAGTCTGCCGCTTGTACAGCAGAAATGGCTCCTTCTAAAAAGTCAGTATCATTCATGCGGAACCCTTTGTCATGCGCAAATTGGTATGCTTGATCAGCGCCCGGTGACAGACCGGGAAAACCTACTTTAATGTTGGGAAAGCGTTGTTTGAGTAATTTTTGCCCCTTTATAAAATATTGGGCAAACTCTGCGCCGTTCGACCATGATCCTTGCACACCGTGCGAGCGTAACCCTTCGTGGGTCAGGTTGGGTTCATTATGGAACTCAAAATATTCCACACCTGCATCCACCAAACGGCCAATGTCATTGGAAACAGTTTCTACAAAGGCTTCTACCGGCACATGCCGATTATTCCATGACTCGAAAAGACGACACATATAAAATGGCACCTTGTAATTGTGCAACTCTTCTACAGAGACACCACTACTCACTTTTACCGATTCGAAACGGCCGTTTACAATGGCGTAATCAGCAGGTTGTGGATGCCGATTGGCACGATCATGCACACCTCTGAGCATCTTGCCGTGTTCCCAAGCTGGACCACTATATTCCAAATCCGCCTGTGGTTGCCCGCCGACATTACTAATCCCCTCCGTGGTTGGTGGGGCTTCTGGTTCCGCATCACCTGCATCATGTGAGATTTTCGTGCGCGTTGATTGATAAATCAAGGCCGATTTAATGGCTCCTTTCAACGTTTCAATTGAATCTTGTGGTTTGGTCTGCGAACCATACTTCGCCAATAAAGAAATCGACTGTCCGTTGATAGGATCTAAAATAAGGTAATCATTTCCTTGTCGCCCTAACACAAATGCCCAATGCTGTTCTTGTCCGTAAGTATAAGGATCAACAGGATCGATATCCACCTGAACCAACACCGCCCAGCCCGCAGCTAAAGCATTATCAATGCGGTTAATCAAATTTGGATCATAGGTGGCAAACGTTGCCCCCGTTTCTGGATACGGTTTAAAATTGCCGATAAAGTTCACATGGCTTATTAAGGTATTTGGCGCATTAAAGTAAACATTCGAGCCGTCAAACCCATAACCCTGCGGCAGTTTCAAAAATGCTTGATCCAATGACCACGGATCATAACTCTCCCCAAAGCCAGTAAGCATCATCGCCATCGAACTCAACAAGCAACCAAACTGCCCTAAAGTGAGATTCCCCCGACCCAATTGGTTGTTTTTCCACTGGGGATCATTCTGCGAATACGGAACAATGCCAAAGCCATCCACCTTGCCTGTTGAATAGATCTTCACCCAAAATTGATCACCAAACGGTGTATTGCGATCATCATGCAGACGCCAAGAGCTAATATAGGGTTCTGTCCGTGCAGGGGGTGCAGTCATATTGATGGAAAGAATGACTTCCTCCCCTGGAGAAGCTTCTGGCACAGTATGCGTCATTGACCCGCTCATGCCACGATCCCCATCAACAAATACAAGGCGATAGGCTGAATTCCATTTGCGTTGCCCTGTGTTTTTTGCTG
This sequence comes from Promineifilaceae bacterium (SeqCode), assembly GCA_050290485.1. Classification (GTDB taxonomy): domain Bacteria; phylum Chloroflexota; class Anaerolineae; order Promineifilales; family Promineifilaceae; genus JBNKHS01. The sequence continues at coordinate 12,975 of JBNKHS010000053.1, forward strand.
TCCATTGTTTCAAAAACCCTGTTCCTTCATCATAAGGGGTGCCATCAGGAACAGAATAATCATTAATATATTTGCTATTACTTTCTCGATATCCAGAAGGGGGCTTGGTCGAAACTGGTTGACTGGTAACAATGCGCAGCCAGATAATTTCACCAAACAAATTGCCTTGCGCATCTTGCAATTGCCAATCGGTGTAGTAACTACGCCCAACTGGCGTTGGCGCTGTCATTTCTAAGGTAATTTGAACCTGATCGCCAGGGCGAACAGTCGACAGTGACCCTACATCAGCTAACGCATAACTTGCTTGCGACGTCATTTGGGTACTGCCCTCATCGGCATGAATATGGGCGACTTTGTAGGTACCGTCCCATGTCGTTGAGCCATTATTTTGCACAGTCCAAACAGCTTTAAATGTGCTGCCTGCGGGCACTTGATCCAGATTTTGCTCACTGGTGAAATTGATGTACTTCGCGCTGTTCATTTTACCTCCTGAATGAAGTTGGATGAATGGTATACAGTTATCGCTCCCCAGCCATATTGTACACGACAAAGTCAACCCTTTTACAGCAGGAATTTGGGGATATACTCTTGGAATGGAATATTTAGATGGTGGACGAAAGAATCAAATAGTACGGTCAGGGAACACAATCATTCGTCCTGCCGGAAAATGGTCGAATTCGGTGCATCAATTGCTCACTCATCTACATAAAAATGGGTGCAACGCTGTGCCAGAAGCACTGGGGTTTGATGAACAAGGGAATGAAATTGTATCTTTTATTGAAGGGGATGTGTGCAACTACCCGCTGAGTGAAAATGCCAAAAGTTTAGAGATGCTGCAAACGGCCGCTTCTCTTTTACGCACCTATCACGATACAACCATCACCTTTTTCCAGAACAATCTAGATCAACAGCAATGGATGCTCCCCACACGTCAACCGATTGAGGTGATTTGTCACGGGGATTATGCGCCTTATAATGTCGTCTTAAACGGCCGTATTGCCATCGGCATCATCGACTTCGACACTGCCCATCCCGGCCCTCGCATTTGGGACATTGCTTACGCGCTTTATCGATGGGCACCCTTCACCAATCCACGGAATGATGATGGTTGGGGAACATTAACAGAGCAAGTCGCACGTGCCAAACGATTTTGTGACGCTTACGAGTTAGCCACAGCCGAAAGAAAAAAAGCCGCAGAGGTTATCATCCAGCGTCTACAAGCTCTTGTCGATTTCATGCATGCTGAAGCGCAAAATGGAAATGAAACCTTCCAACAAAACATTGCTGATGACCATCATCTTTCTTACTTGCAAGACATCGCTTACATTGAAGAACATAAACAGGTAATTTCCCAACAATTATAAAAATTTCAGTTGCCAATAGGATGGGAAATGGGAGGAAGGTGTCGTTTCATTATCTAGCGCTTCTCCCTATAATCCCCCGTGCAATTTCCATTTACTTTTACAGGAGAGTTTTATGAAGCTTTTTCGCTTACCTTTATTCACCTTTCTTATGCTTTGTTGCTTGTTAATTCTTGCAGCTTGTAGCGGAAATCCAGAAACGCCAGCAACAGAAACGAGTTCAACAAATAATGAACAAGAAATCGCGGTTGCCGTGGCGCTAACGCAAACAGCGGCCGCACCTCCAACTGAACCCATAGCGGAAAATGGTGATACGGCCGTTCCCACACCCACGCTACAACCGGCAGCCACCGCAGAAACGGCCGTTTCACCAGAAACAACAGATACGAGCTTTCAAGGCGTCCAATTAGACGCATCTCAAATTGATAGCTCCCTCACAGGAGAACTTGTTGCCCGCCAACCATTTGGTGATGGCCCTGGTCACGGTTCCGGCAATCCAGAAACAATCCGGTTCAACTACCAAGCCACCGATACAGATCTTCCTTATGGCATTGATATTTTCCTTGTTGATGAATATCTGGGGATATTCCCCAATGAATGGGAAATCATCGATCAACTAAAGGCGTTAACCACAGAACAGCCATCTGAACCCAATGATCAATTCATGCCCTATCTGCCGCCACCAAATGCACAACAGATGTATTATGCCCAACCAACATACATCGACTTCCAAAATGGTGCAGGGGTTCGTTACTTAACTCAATTTACACAAGCCCCTGT
>JBNKHS010000054.1:0-14723 GCA_050290485.1 Promineifilaceae bacterium (SeqCode)
GGTGACGTAGCCAGGATAGGCATACATGATCCGAATCCACGGAATGTCGGGTGCCGCTTGTGTCACTTCTTTGAGCAAATAACTCAATCCATTTTTGATGCCTAAATCGTGGCCATAATCGGTGCTGTCTTGGGCGATAATTGCCAATTCGCGCACACCCGCATTTTGTAAAGCGACTGCTTCCGCCACAATCGATTCGGGACGACGACTGACATGGGTTCCTTTTATCTCGGGAATGGCACAAAAAGCACAAGGACGACGGCACCCATCTGAAATTTTGAGGTAAGCGCTGGCTCCCTGAACGGCCGTTCGCAGCACACCCTTCTCATCCGTCCCCACCGTCTTTGCTTCATCTGGTAGATGGTAGAGCGGTTCAGGATGTTTTGAACGGCGCAATTTACGTACAAAGGGCACAATATCCATCCAGCGACGCGTACCAATAACCCCATCAATGCCAGGCACCCATTCGACAACCTCATCTCCATAACGCTGCGCCATGCACCCCGCCGCAATCAAAAGCTGATTTTTACTTTTGAGCTCAGCCAATTCCTGTAAAGCACCAATTGACTCTTGGCGTGCGCTTTCAATAAAACCACAGGTGTTCACAATCAACACAGATGCATCATCTGGGTCTTGTACACCGGAAAAGCCCGATTTGTTTAATAAAGCGGCCATCCCTTCGGAATCGACGGTATTTTTGCTACAGCCGAGGCTAAGCATGTAGAACTGTTTTTTCTGCTTTTGTTTGCTCATAATTAAAAAGTGAAAAGGATTGAAGACAGTTTCCAGAAGTCAATCTTCAGTTTCCAGTGAATATAACTGAAAACTGGTCAGTGAACAGCGAATACTGGCCTTAATTGGTTGTTTGCCAGGTTTCTTCTGCATTTTGGCCGCGCTCACCCAAGCGACCCAACTCGATCTCATTGATGGTTACAAAAATGCCAGCACCGTTGCCTGTTAGGATTTTTGCTTCATCATCGGCTGTCCATTCAAATGGCTCCCCATCGGGACGGGCAATACCACTAAAAACCACATCACCATCAATGGTCACTTCCATCCAAGAGCGCTCAAGCACATCGATAACTAGCTCAATTTGCTCCATTGTAGCGGGCAAAGCAGGGCGAGTGGTGGATAATTCAGCTTCAGCGGCGGCTAGAGGATCGTTGCGGCTGGTGGACGTTAAAACGCTGGAAGGCTGTAAATTGGGATCAAAGGCTCCTGTGTTTGAAGCTGAGTCAGAAACGGCCGTATCTGCTTCACTCTCACCTGCGGCGGCACCTTCTTCCCCACCCGTAATATTTTCCAACGCCTCGGTAATGCTCGCGGTTAACTCTTCTGAGCCATCACCATTCCCTGTAAACAGCGGAATAAAGCGCTGCGCCGCCAAGTAAATCATGACCAGTAGCGCGCCAATAATCAGCAAACGCACAACCGAATCCGAACTAATCGCACGGCCGCTGGAAGTAGCATAACCTGCATCCACTTCCATATTAACTGGATCAAAAAAGATTTGCTCCTGAGGCAACGTGGAAACAGGCGGAGCCACAGGTTCCGTTGGATCCATAATGACTGGAGCATGTTTCTGGCGCGGACGTTGGCTTTGGTTTACTTCGTACCGTTCTAACAACGGTTCTGGATCTAACCCTAGAAATCGGGCGTAATTGCGCAAAAAACCACGAACATGGACAGGCGTTGGTAGCTTATCATAATCACCCATTTCTAAGGCTTCTAAGTACCTTTGATTAATGCGTGTCTGTTCCTGAACCTCGTTTAAGGTAAGGCCTTTCGTTTCCCTTGCTTCCCGAAGAATATGACCAAGTTCATCCATAGATTTTTGCAGTATAAATCCGTACTGTTTCGTAACATAAATAAACCCAAAACTAACGGATGCCGCGAAACAGTTAAGCAGTTTGGTCTAATAAACCGAAGTTACCTTGTGGTTTGTGCCAAACTGCACTAGATAAGAATACGCCGAGGAAGCAGTTCCTCGGCATCTTGTAATCAGAAATTATCTGTCAAGCAGATTCTCATTTCAGGCAAAAATTAAAGCAATAATGCTTATGCTTCTGCAGCTTCTTCGCTTTCTTCAGCAACGGATTCTTCTGCTTCTTCAGCAACCTCTTCCATTGTGATCGGTTCTTCAACAACAACTTCACCATCTTCGGATTCAATAGCAACAGTGAAGGTTGGTTGGAACTCTCCGCTTAAGCGCACGACAACGTCATGTTCACCTAATTGGCGTAATGGTTCCACACCGACTTTACGACGGTCAATCTCTGTACCGAGTTCTTCGTTTAGCGCGTCAGCAATTTGGGCGGTGGTAATTGAACCATACAATTTACCGTTAGATCCAGCGCGCGCGGTAAAGGTAAGGCGTACAGCTTGAATGCTTGCTGACAAAGCTTCAAATTCAGCACGTTGTTCGGCACGACGTGCTTCTGCTTTCTTACGCCATACTTCGGCTTGTTTCATCATTCCGGGTGAAGCCATGACTGCCATTCCATTTGGCAAGAGATAGTTACGGCCGAATCCATCTGCTACCTTATGAACTTCACCAGCATATCCTAAATTTTCTACGTCTTCTTTTAACAGCACTTTCATAGCTGTAAGCACTCCATTTTCATTAGATTTTTGCAATAGATGATACTATCAGAGGGAAGGCATTTTGACAAACGAGATCAGCACTTTTTAAGGGTATTATTGAGATTTGGTTAATTTTTGGGGTTGTTTTCGTATTGTTCAGCCACACGACGCCGTAATTCTTCCACATCTGGTCCAGCTAATGCGTCAGGCAACGACTCACCCATAATCTGAAAAAATGCATCCATCTCTAAAAGTTGATAATAGGCTTCCAGATGTTGGTAGCCCATTTGCACCATATATTTGGGCAAAAATCGGTTGATAAATGATGGCGGCAGCAGTTGAATCGCTTCTGATGTTGGCACAACTTCCCCCGGCAAAGGGTCAGCATCGGGCTGCAAATGCCCATAATCAGATCGATTGGCAATACGACGCGTGATGAAAATAACGAAACGGGTAAGCCAGCTCGGTTTAATCGTTGGCGCATACAAAGTCGAGAGTTCTCCCATTAAGGTTTTGTCCCACGCGTGGGGCACAATATCTTTTTCGTTCCAGATGCGTTGGATACGGCAGTTTAGCTGCTTCTCTCCATATGTTGCAAAATCCACATTCCCCGGTGTCGGCCCGGCCATAGGCATCAAAGCAAGCGTGGCACGCCCATCAGAATTCCAAGTTGGTTGTGTATCTGCCAAATATACCGCCATCGCTGGCGAAAGTGCCCCACCCAAACTATGCCCTGTCACGATAACCCCGATTTGCTCATCTTGGGTTGAACAATAAGTTTGCAAAAAATCAGTCACCAATTGCCCATTTGCACGCATTGCTTGCAAAACACGTAGCCCATTTGCCGTTCCCTGCGAAACTTCAGGTTGCAGTTGGGCAGCATCCCCTGCAAACGTCGGCCACGGCTCTTTTTTGCGTACAGGCAAATCTTCTAATAACCAATTGAACCATGAATAGGGGTTGGTTCCCGCAATACTGACAATAAGTTTGGGTTCATCCAAACAGCGGGTAATAAACATCGTATTGTCGGCAACATCAGATTTATGCGCTTGGAAGATGGCTGGTCCCCAAACAACCTCCCAATGCCCAATTAACGCCTGTAAATCATGCAATTGCAATATGAGATCCAACTTTTCGGCCGTTAAAGCTTGCAACGCTTCAACTGAACCTTCGGCAAAAGCAGACAAATAGGAAAGCATGCAAATCACAGCTTGACGTTGGGTGGACGAATAACTGAATTGTGTCATTATTCTAGGAAAATGGAGTTATGATCATAATTCTTATACCGAAATTTCAAATATCCGCGAGAATTTCATCAAAAACCTGTTGCAAAACTTCTTTGTACATGCGCCTTTTTTCATTGCGCGTAAAGACGATTTGTTCTTGTTGCAATACGGCCGTAAAGTGGTCCTTTGTCTGCATCATCAACTGCTCATTAAATAAATTTGCTTTCATGCGCAGAATTAATCTCTGTTTGAGCTTTTCGTTATAATCGTCAAATGGATTGCTTAGTTGTGAAGACATTGCACACCTGTATTGGATAATTGGCAATTATTCGTTATCCATTATCAATTATCCGTTCAAGTGGAGAACGAAACGCAGCTTATAAAACAAGCAAAATTCTTTATCGTTCTCCTAAAAGCAAATGCCGACAGGGTGATAATTTTCAAACTTCCTTCCGGAATTTACTTAAACGGCCGTATCTGTTGCGTATACCTCATCCATCGAACTCAGCAGATCATTGAGTTCCGTCACCTCATTCGTAATTTCCTGACGCAAACGCCGTGCCCGACCTCGATCAATCTCTTTAGCATCGACCAACATCGTTTGCGAATAGATCGTACTGAGATGAATAAGGGAATTTTCTAGCTGCAAACTGGCACGTTTAATCGTATCATCCAATTGAGACAAAGTATCCAATTGACGTTGAATGTTCTCTACAGTAACTTGTAGCTGTTTTTTCAAGGCAGGGTTATCTTCCCGTTCTTGCGCACGCTGCAACTGCACCAAACGGGATTCTGCCCGCTTCCGATCCCGATCCAACACCGAATGCTGTTTTTGATAGCGATCAATTTTTAGGGCCAAATCGTACATATTGTCTAGCCACTCATCAATTTGGGTCGCAGTTTGGCGTAGTTCATCGGCTAAGATGCTATCCCCCTGCTGTTGAATGCCATTTTCAATGCGGGTACGATAATCCAACGCTTCATTGATTTGTCGTTGCAGGCGGGCATCATTTAATCGTTCTGGCTCAAAATCTTTGCGCAATAAATTAGCAACCACTTGCTCCCGAAATTTGGAGTCGGTGATGCTGCTGGCCATCAAAACCCCTTCGAGTAAGGCTCCCCCCACTATCCACAAATAAAAAGGGACAACATCCATGATGGGAATACCCAGATTGATTTGACTGGCAATGAACGATGTCGCCGTCAAGATCATCGTCAGGGCGATAATAACAGCACTTTCTGGTCTCAGAAAGGATTCTTGAATAATTGCTTTTTGGGCTCGTTTCTCTAATGATTCTTTATCGGCCATGTTTTCCAGCAGTTAGCTGTCAGCTATTTGCTCTCAGCTTTGATGTTAATCCGCTCTCTACTCTCTTAAACGGAGAACGAAAAGTAGCTTAAATTTCAGGAATTGTATCTAATATCTCTTGTATCTCTACGCGCAATATCTCATTTTTGTTACGCGCTTGTGCAGATTGTAATACATCTTTGGCACGTTGGGTAAAACCTAAATGGGCGTATGCTTTGCCAAGGTCTCGCTGATAAATAATACGTGCGGGTTCCAACGCAGAGGCTCGTTGCCAATGCAATACAGCAGATGCCCATAACCCTACCTTTGCCAATTTGCGAGCCGCCATGTGGTAATCTGTACCTGTGCTCAATCCTTTGGAAAGCACCGCGATTTGTCTTTTGTGGGCTTGCTCAAAATCACCAGCTACTTTGAAAACAGCAAATATTAACGCCAATACGGCCGTTACCAGACGAATACCACGCAGCCCAACATAAACAAAGCCAGTGACTCCCTCCACATAACGCGTAATCGAAATATCATATTGCTCCAGATTTAGCACCGATAAATCAATCGGAACAAGCAAAGACAATAATCCTGACAGCACAATCATTAACAACAAGACAACCGAAATGACAAATGCCCAATGTTTACGAAAATAAATACCAATGGCGACCGCAAAAAAGACCCCAGTCATCATAAAACTAAAAAAGGCCAACAACAAATTACGGAGGGCAATAATGTCTACAAATCCCTGAATTAAATAAAATTGGGAAATGGCAAACAACAGTACCCAATACGACGTCAAAGAAGTGCTAACCCGTTCATATTGGTACATTTTCACAATCAAATTACGATTGCAGTGTGGGCATTTGCGATCATCAAAATCGACTTCGTGCGCACAATAGGCACAAATATCAACCTGACGTGACCAGACATCATCATAACTGTCGGTGGTCTGATAGCCAACTTGTTCTGTTGGTTGCGGCGTTTCTGTTGGGTCACTCCACTCAACTTGTTTGATGTGCCTATCGGGATACAAAATTGCCGAAGCAGGCGAAACCGGTGTCTCCTCAAGTTCAACCATGATGCGGTTGCTGGCAGGACGCACTGGTTCTGCTTTCCCAGCATCAGGCTTAAAGCGAGCCAACCCTTTTTGCGCTAATTTATTATCAGGGTTGATCGCCAGCACATTTTCCAAGCAAATAACACGCTCTTCTTGATCCTCAACCGCACCACTCAGCCAAAGCCATGCTTGTTCGTTGCGATCATCAATTTCGAGCACTTGCATCAAAAAATTACGGCCGTTTTCCTTGTCACCTCGTTTAACGGCCGTAATTCCCTTTTGTAATAACAGATCCACATCACTCATAAGCAATCGGATTTTTGTAATTGAGTAATTAGATAATAACCAAATTACTCAATTGCTTAATTACGACACAGAAGCTTCCGCTTCATCCTCATCTAAATCCGAAGAGTAGCTTGGAGCAGCACCCAACCCTAAACGACGCTTCCGTTCTTCCAATTGCAAGTCAAGCTCAGCCTTGCCCAACGCATCATCCATTTGTGTATCCAAACGATCTGCATACATTTCGCTATGCGCAGAAGCTTTGTCCAAACGAGAGCGAATAGAATCCCCCAAACGGGCAATATCAGCATCACCAATGCCATCCAAATCATCCAAGCTTTTAATTGCTTTAACTGTTTTCTCTTTTGACTTGGCCAAACGGAGTAACGCTTCCAGCTCTTTTTGTTCCTGCTTTGTTGTTTGTAATTTTGCTTCGAGCTTGAGGCGTGCATTCTTTAATGCTTCATATTCCCGTTGTTGTCGCACCCATTGTTCATGGTAGCTTTCTTGCATACGACGCACACTGTTGAGTTCATTTTGCGCTGCACGCGCTAACTCTGCTTTATCCTGCATCAACAACATATCGATGTTGCGATCGAGCTCATCACCTCGTTTTTTATACTCTTTATATTTGCGTTCTAAAGATTTAACTTCGCCACCCACTGTTGCGGTCGCATCTTCAAGCTCATCTAAGTTCTTTTCTGCATCTCGGATATATTGTTTCAATACAGCCACAGAATTTTTCTCTAATGCAGAATCAACCATTGAGTGCAAGTTGGCTTGAATAAGCGTTTGTGTTTTTTCCAATAATGATGCCATTATCCGCTCCTTATGCTAGATATTTTTATATGCAATGTGTTGTGGATCATTTGAGTAAACAGGATACACAATTCATTATTTTTACGGTTTATGATGGGTTTTTGTTTCACGGTCACATTGTAAAACATGTGCGATTGTTTTTCAAAAGAAGATACGCTAATTACGTCATTTCATGTAATGGCAATGTAATTGTAAATGTTAAGGGTTCCTCCACAGTCTGATTGAGCTGAATACGGCCGTTATGCAGGCGAGCATACCCTTGGCTAACATACAAGCTGGGCGCATAAGATGGTAATTCAGATAAATTCCCCAACTCATTAGAACTCAAGATAGCGTGAAACGACTCAAGGTCCTTCTCTGGCACCGAATCAGCAAAACAAATCTTCATGAAGAACTGTGGGGGAATGGTCGGTTCAAGCGTTACTAAAATCTCTTTATCCGCTTGCGGTGGTACTGTCGCCACCCCAATTTTAATCAAGCGCTCAACCATATTAAACAAAAGAATGGTGTCTGCAAAAATAGAGAGATTATTCACATAAAGATCAGAGTTTAACTGCCATCCATCTTTTATCAGCCCATTGGCTACCCGCTGTAAGTGATCTTTCACAGCCAAATCGACATTGGGAACTGCATAGGCACGCATTTTATATACCGTTTGGCTTTCCCCGGTTTGTAACTCTGCTAAGGCAATCACATCCTCAATCAGCGCAGTTAAGCGTAAGCTGCCTTTGTAAATACCAGCCAACGATTGCTGCATCGCGGTCTCATTGTCCGCCCGTTCCAAAGAAAGCGCCAAACGTGCCGAACTTTCACTTACTGTATCCAGCGGCACCAAAAATTCTGGGGTAATTAAATTGATGATGTTGCGCTTCAAATCGTTAAAACTCTGCGCTTGCTTTTGTTTTGTGGCAAAGTGTCGATCCAGTCGTTTGGTAACAAACAGAATCATGTCATCGCTGTCGTAGGGCTTAGTAATGTATTCATCAACCCCTAAACGGAATCCTTCAAATTCATCTTGTTTTTCACCTTTTGCCGTGAGAAAAATAAACGGAATCTGGAACCAATTGGGGTTCTGCCTGACGTTTTTAAGAAAGGTATACCCATCCATCTTGGGCATCATAATGTCAGATATGATCAAATCGGGGATAGATTTTTGTAAAGCAACCAGCCCATCTTCCCCATTAACGGCCGTTTCAATCTGTAGCTCATACCCTTCATCATGCAGTCCAAGTAGATCCGCCAACCCTTCCCGTAAAAATTCATCATCTTCCACAATTAAAATGCGCGCCGTTCTTTTTTGCGGAGACAAAGCGGCTGGTTGCCCATGCTTATCTGGTTTGTAAATAGGTAAAATGATCGTAAAGACACATCCCTCACCGACCACACTTTCTATATCAATACGGCCGTTATGCAACGAAACCAACCCATCAACGATCACCAGCCCCATCCCCGTACCTTGCTGCTCCATCACATCGCGATCATGCTGCTCAAACAACTCAAAAATGTTCTGTAATGCCTTTTCTGGAATCCCCATCCCTTGATCGGCAATTGAAATCCGCAGCTCATTCTCATCGGAAACGGCCGTAATCCGTACCGCTCCAGACCCTTCCAAGCGCTTAAACTTCGCCCCAGTAAACTTTATTGCATTATCCAACAACCGTTTCAAAATGCTTTGCAAGCCAGCCACATCCCCCCATACAGGAGGTAAAGCGCCCGTAATTTCATTTTGTACATCCACATCCCAATGTTGTGCATCCCACTGCTTCACAATCACAGCCGCATCAATGAGCTCCGCTAAATTGTCCACAACTCCCGCCTCGCGCGCGAACAACTCGGCTGCTTCACCACTGCGCAATGACATTACCAAAATAAAATCCTCAACAAGTCGTGTCAGACGAATATTACCGGCGCGAATCCCCCGCAAATACTCATTCAAATCCTGCCCACTTTGAATTTGGGCGACGCTAGACGAGAGCATCTCGTAATACGCCGTAACATACGTCAACGGCGTCCGGAACTCATGATTTAAAATTTGGAGCAAATTTTTATTGAGAGCAGTTGTTAATTCGTTCTGATAAGCACGTTTTTGCACAGCACGATCGAGCTGCGTTTGTACCAATTCAAGCAGTTGGCTAATGACAAAAGGTTTTGTTATGTAAAGATCCGCATCACTCAACTTCCCCTTGCGCCTATCTTCACGCTCCCCTTTTGCCGTCACAAAAATAAAAGGTATATGCTCCCATTGCGGATTAGCGCGTACCTCCTCTAAAAATTGATACCCATTCATATTGGGCATCATCACATCAGAAATAATAATATCTGGTGTTAGTTGCTGAATAGCCGTCAACCCCTCTTCCCCATCCCCAGCAGCAACTACCATAATCTCGTAGCCAAGATTAGACCCTTCCAACAATTCATGAATACCATGTCTCATTGAATCATCGTCTTCAACTAACAAAATCGTAACAGTTTGTGCCATAACTGCTCTTTCGTTTGAATCTACTGATCTTCTAAAATCCCCTAAAGGTTTATTCGATTGAAAATTCTTAAGCTGTCGCTAGTGGCAAATCTGGAAGATAAACCCTTAATGCATAGGTCGTTATGTTTTGATAACTAATAAGGAAAGTTAACTCTTGCTAACAATGACTTTTAGTAACAATACAGGTCGTTGTCGTTTCGAGGGGTGCAACGACGAGAAATCTTTGGTCATGGCTTCGTCGCAAAAGATTTCTCTCCGCAGTCGAAATGACACCTGAATGATTACGATTTTTATTAGTATAGCACAGGAGTAAATGTAGAGGAGCAAAAAATAAATATCCGCAGATTAAACAATTTGTACAAATAATTATCTACTCTCAAATCGCATAATCTACGGATTCCATATCAACTCATTATTCTGGTAGCAATTGTGCCAAAATTTGTGCATCCAATTCAGGATAGAGTGGGTGGTTATCTAACAAGGCTTGCACACGCTCACGGGCTGCAACAACGACCTCTGCAGCAATCTTATATTTGGCTTTACTTTTCTGGCCAGATTTTCGCACTGTAGGTTGAACATTAGCCAGCACGTATTTAATGATCTTGGCAATCTCGCTCATTTCTTCAGCACCCATGCCTAAGGTTGTCGTCGCTGGTGTACCAATGCGCAAGCCGCTTGTATACCAGGCCCCATTGGGATCACCAGGCAAGGAGTTACGATTAAGGGTAATTCCACATTCGCGCAAAGCTGTTTCTGCTTGCCTACCGGTCAAGCCAAACGTTTCAAAAACATCAATCAACATGAGATGATTGTCTGTGCCCTGCGTTAAAACTGTTAAGCCTTCATCTAAACAAGCTTGGGCTAATGCCTGCGAATTTTCGACAATTCTTTGCGCATACGCGGCAAATTCAGGCTTAGATGCTTCACGGAAGGCAATTGCTTTGGCGGCCATGGCATGGGGCAAAGGGCCACCTAATACATTGGGGCACCCTTTATCGACCCATTCTGCCCATTCGCTGGTGCATAAAACCATCCCTCCGCGAGGGCCACGCAATGTTTTGTGGGTGGTGGTCGTAACCACATGGGCGTGAGCAACGGGATCATAATCGCCGCTAAATACCTTACCAGCCACAAGCCCAGCAAAGTGAGCCATATCAACCATTAATACAGCCCCAACTTCATCAGCGATTTGACGCAGCTGGGCAAAGTTTATTTTACGGGGATAGGCACTATACCCAGCGAGTAAGATTAACGGCCGTACTTGTAATGCTTGTTCACGAAGGGTCTCTAAATCAATCAATCCCGTTTCTGCATCGACACCATAAGAATGCACTTCAAACATTTGCGCAGAAACGTTATAACGATATCCATGGGTTAGATGGCCACCAGAGTAATAATCTAAAGCCAAAAGCCGTTGATTGTGTAACTGTTCCCGCAAATCAGCCCACTGTGCTTCCGACAAATCTGCCAGGTTGCCAATCTCTAATTTTTCTAAAATCGGAGCTTGTACTTTGCCCGACAAAATGGCTAAAAAGGCAACCATATTGGCGTCGGCTCCAGAGTGAGGCTGCACGTAAGCATGATCAGCGCCAAATAGTTCACAAGCCAACTGTGCTGCTTCGGCCTCAATCGCATCTATGTTGTCACAACCTGCATAAAAACGATGATATGGATACCCTTCAGCATATTTATCGGTGAGCCAATTGCCGTGGGCCAATTGTGTTGCCAAAGAACTATAGTTTTCACTAGCAATCAATTTAAGATTACTGCGTTGGTCGTTCAACTCACACACGATTGCCTGGGCAATGGTGGGAGAGACCTTGTTTACACTGTCTAAAGCAGCATACACAGAAACGGCCGTTTCCGACAGTTCTCCCCCATTCAAATTTTGTAAATATGTTTGTAATAACGTCATCAAAACCTCCAATAGACAAGAAAAAAGGCACCTAGCCACAGGTGCCCAGCCCAGGCGAGCGACTGCAATTTCCAATATTCTCTAGACTTCCTTGTGGTCTTCCACAGTGGAAATGCAATTTCTAATTGCTATACTTTCCACAACTCGCCAGTCGTCTAAAGCTATTTTTTCAAAATTATAAAGATAAACAACGGTGATGCAACCTGCCACATCCCATCTCTACTAAATTTTGCCAAACTCCCGCGCCAGTTGCGCCACAGACAAATAGATAAATGTTGGTTTGCCATCAGGGTCTGTAAAAGGATCACGACAGTGTTCCAGTTGTTGAATGACTGTTGTCATTTCTGTAGGATTTAGCGATTGTCCACTGCGAACGGCCGTTTCGCGCGCCACACATTTCATTAATTCACTTAAGGCCGCATCTGCTGTTTTTGCTTTGTTTTGTTCCAAAGCCGTCACCATGCGGATAATCAATTTAGCGGGATCACTTTCATTGGTAAGCTGCGGAATTTCGCGAATCATGACTGTATTCGGTCCAAAAGGTTCGCAAGCAAACCCAAGTTGGCTGATGAGGTGTTGGTGGGCTTCTAACAAATTACTTTGTTCGGGCGCTAAGGTAACGGCCGTTCCCGAACTCAACCTTTCTGTCACCACATTTTTAGCCTTAACCATCGCCGCAAACTGTTCATAAACAGCACAATAACTCGCTGCATGTTGATCGATCAAAAACAAGCCATCAGGGCCTTCACTGATGATGTAGGTCGCGCCAATCTGCCCCACAACACGCATAATCGGGAGTTGACTTTCCATCTGCGGGGCAACGATCTCTTCCCCTTCCTCCGCATCTGTTGCTGGCGAAACGGCCGTATCTGACCATTCTAACCCCAATGCCGCCTGTGGTTCATCGGGACGCACAAACGCATGCTGATCCAAATTCCCTTCCCAACCCGGCGTCATCGCTTCCATTTGGCTGCCCAACGCCCACGCACTCATTTGCCGAATGGGCGCATCAGCCACCAACGCCTGGCGCACAGATCGCTGTACATCTCCAAATGGTGCTTTGTCACCCCGAAAACGCACCTCTGTTTTCGTCGGATGCACATTCACATCTACTTTTTCAGCAGGCAGTTGCAAAAACAAAACCGCCATTGGATAACGCCCTGTCGGTAACAGGGTATGGTACGCCTGGATCACTGCATATGTTAATTTGTTATCTTTAATCCACCGCCCATTGACAAACAAAACAATATGTCCTCGATTGGCCCAATGAATGGAAGGTGGCGCCACAAAGCCAGTCACGGAAAGGGGGGATTGGGAAATATGCTCCTCTTCTCCACGGCTCCCCTGCGCCTCATCATCTCCAATCTCTAACAGCTGCCGGGCAATTTCTGGCCCATAAATCGCCACCAGCACATCCAGCACCGAGCCACTACCTGTTGATTGAAACGTAATACGGCCGTTATGCGTCAACCGAAAACGAACGTCAGGATATGCCAAGGCATACCGTGTCACCAACTCATCAATCAAGCGTTTTTCAGTTTTATCCGTTTTTAAGAACTTTAGACGCGCAGGTACATTAAAAAACAGATTTTCAACCGCAATCACCGTCCCTTGTGGTGCACCAACGGTCTCACGGCTAGCCATAATGCCACCATCCAACACCAAGCGCGTTCCGGATGACGCACCTTGCGCTCGTGAAACAATCGTCACCTGACTGACAGCCGCAATCGCGGCCAACGCCTCCCCCCGAAATCCCAAAGTATAGATAGCATTTAAATCATCGACAGTGGCCAGCTTCGATGTGGCGTGGCGCAAAAAGGCCGTCTCCATTTGCTCTGCCTCAATTCCCGTACCATTATCTGCAACCTGTATACTTTTACGCCCTGCTTCATGCACATCAATGTTAATTGTTGTGGCCCCAGCATCAATACTATTTTCCAGCAACTCTTTGACCACGGAATACGGCCGTTCTACAACCTCACCCGCCGCAATCTGAGAAGCCAACTGATCAGATAAAACTTGAATCGTCATAGCTAGAATTGTACCAGAAGATCACAAACAAACCGTTCCGCTTGACGACCGTCAGCAAATCAATTACAATCCCCATTATTAACCGAACGGTCGGTTATAAAAGAGGATATATGCCCAGACCAGATGTAAGTGACGAACGCATTCCCCAAATACTTAATGCTGCTGCTGCCAAATTTGCCGAAAACAGCATCGATGGCGCCAGCATGGCCCAAATTGCCAAAGCTGCAAATGTAAGCAAAGCAACCATCTACCATTACTTCGACAGCAAAGATGCGCTCGTGGAAGCTCTCGTACGGCGCTTATTTGATGAAGACAACTCTGAAATCGATTCTATTTTACAAACAAAAGCCTCCTTCACAGAACGCATCACCTTGTATGCGGACAATCTTGTAATCCTACTAGAGCAAAACAAAGCCCTCTACCCCATTTTTGCTGAATTTAAGACAATGACCATGCGTCGTCCTTCCATCCAGAATATCATCCAGGATTACTTTGCCGGATACATTGTCACCTTTCAACAGCTTATCGAAGAAGGTCAAACACAAGGCGAAGTACGTCCAAACATCGCCCCACAAGAAGCCGCAATTGCGCTCGTCGCCATCATAGAGGGTGCCATTTTGCTTGCGCAAAATCTTGAAAAACCATTAAACGAAGTAATGACCCCTAGCCTCCACATTATCATGAACGGATTGGCTACAGAATGATCAGTCGCTAATTATTTAACAAAATTTTTTACAAAAATAATTAACCGTCCAGTCGGTTATTTTTGGAGATAATAAAAATGGACACAAAAAAACAAAATCAAAAAGATACAAAACAAAAAAGTGTACTTATTGCTGGTGCAACTGGCTATTTAGGTCGCTACGCCGTCAAAGCGTTCAAAGAAGCAGGATATAAGGTCAAGGTTTTGGTGCGCAATGAACAAAAATTGAGCCAACCAGGCGTTGGTTTGGCACCAGCAATAAAGGCATATGTTGATGAAATTCATGTTGGCGATGTCACCAAGCCAAACACACTAAAAGGCATTTGTGATC
>JBNKHS010000055.1:0-14506 GCA_050290485.1 Promineifilaceae bacterium (SeqCode)
GCTCGAAGTCTACTTACTCAATCTTTCTCAAGCGTGATTTCCACTGCAAACATCTACTGTTTTTTTGCATTCAGAGCAAAATCGATCATGCAATGATATAACTCCTTCACAGCTACAGAGCCACTTTTCTCGTTCCTCCCTCATAAAAGAAGCAATTCCATTGGCTTTTACATTTTCAGAATTTGCTATTAGACTAGTTTTATATCGTTTTTTGTAGCTCTTTTCTAAGTTTTTTATGTGCTTACAAGGGAAATCATTACATTCATAACAGTAGACCAATCCTTTAGTGTTTGCACAAAGTTTAATTTCACATTTCTTACAACGTTCTGGTTTATTAATATCATCCCCCAAGCAGCCGTCACATGGTTTTTTTGATTTAAGATGAACATAACAAACCATACAGTTCATACCACAAGGTGCAAATAAAAACGTTTCTAGTGTTTCAGGCATTTTCATTTGTTTGTATTCCTTTCTAGCTGCGCGCAGCGTCCTTCGACTATTATTAACCTGCACGAATGCTGGATAAACCACCTAAATAGGCAAAAAACAAGAATAAAAAACCATCTGCTAGCCTCAGAGTGCGAATCCAGAAGCGGTGTGCAGATGGTTTTTTAGGTTAAACAATAATAGCTAAGTTACTCTATGGGCACTTGCCGCTTACATTACTGGATTCGCACTCACAAACTACCATGGAATTATATTTGGTAATAGTGAAATTCATCCATGTTTTTTTACGCCAATAGGCACAGTTTTCCTCATCTGAATATGCCCATTGACAACTGTAACCAAATACGTTGATGGGGGTTTATGTGGCTTGGCCTTTTGGCGCAACCGTGCCCGCCGCAGTTCCAATAGCAGCGCCCGCTCTGCATCGTTTTCAGCATAGATAACCAAAGGCTTTGTACCCATTTCTAAATATCTCCCCGTTCCCGCTTTGAGATTGTGAAATCAAAATTACGGGCAATGAATGCGGTCACAATAATGGGAAGGATTCCTGGAAAACATAAACACATTAAGCTCAATAAGATGTATGGATTTTCAAACATGATCACTGTCTCCTAGCGGTAAATTATTTTCCACCATAGGGAGAGCGTTTTCACTGAAATTATCAGCCCCCGCCCCACGGCTTGTAAATCATCATTAAACTCTTCAATTTCCAGAGGTAGATCAGCTAAACTGATGCTTTCCTCTGCATTTTCAAACTCTTCTTTTAGTGGCTCTAAATCATCATCGCTCCCCCGGTTTTTTGCTGTTGCCCCTGGCTTAAATGAGTTTCGCCCATCGCGGTTAACGCCTCTTCGTTTTTAGGTAACTACTCATTGTTGGGGAGCAAATAGCGGGATTGTGTCCCTTGCGCTGTCTTTGTAGAACGACTTAGGATATATTGCTTGTGGTCTCGCTCGATGATGCTCTTTTCTGGATTCTGGAAGTCAAACTCATGTTGTTTCAGTACCGTTTTAATTGAAGGCCTAAAGCGATGAGATTTGAAAATCAATCCCCTAAACTCAATAAATTGCATACAATAGAAAACAGCAAATGAAACTCGTCTTTTAACAACAATAGGAGAAAAATGTGATACGTGGCATGTTAAGCGCTGATCAGTTTGTGGAAATGGTTGAAGCTGAGGAAATTGAGACGGTTTTGATGGCTTTTACAGATCATTACGGCCGTTTGATGGGGAAACGATTTGACGCTGAATTTTTTGTAGCTGAAGGGATGCATCAGGGAACACATGGTTGTGATTATCTCTTGACGGTTGATATGGATATGGAACCCGTCGCTGGCTATAAATTTGCCAATTGGGAGTTGGGATATGGTGATTTTCACCTTGTCCCTGATTTATCAACATTGCGATTGGCGAGTTGGCTAGAAAAGAGTGCGCTTGTCTTGTGCGATGTGCAGGATAATCATGGACATGAACTTGTATCTATTGCGCCCCGTTCGATATTACGTCAGCAATTAGAAACAGCGAAAAGCCTCGGTTTTTCAGCGATGGCGGCTTCGGAACTGGAATATTACCTTTTTGAAAATTCGTATAAAGAGGTAGCTCAGAAAAACTACAACGATCTTGATCCGGCGGGTTGGTATCTCGAAGATTATAATTTGCTACAGGGGACACGTGAGGAGAAGTTTACGGCCGTTGCCCGGCGTCATCTTAAAAATTCAGGTATTCCTGTCGAAAATTCAAAAGGGGAGTGGGGCTTGGGTCAACATGAGCTCAATATCCGTTACGCAGAAGCACTCGATATGGCCGATCGGCACACTATTTTTAAACAATGCTTAAAAGAAATCGCCGATCAAGTAGAGATGAGTGTCAGTTTTATGGCCAAACCATTTACAGGGCAGGCTGGTTGCAGTAGCCACATTCATTTCAGTTTGTGGCAGGATGAGGAAAATATTTTTGTGGGGGAACAATCGCTTGGCCCTGTGCAATGTTCTGATGCGTTCAAATGGTTTTTGGGCGGATGGATCGCACATGCGCCGGAGATGATGGTATTTTATGCACCAACGATTAATTCCTACAAACGATTTGAAGATGGCTCTTGGGCTCCAACACGGTTGGCGTGGTGTTACGATAATCGGACAGCTGGGTTTCGGGTTGTTGGCAAAGGTAAAAGTTTACGCATTGAGTGCCGTATTCCAGGTGCCGATTGTAACCCTTATTTAGCATATGCGGCCGTTTTGGCCTCGGGTTTAGATGGTATTGCTAACAAAATTGAACCGCCTTCGATATTTGAGGGGGATGTGTATGCGGCGCAACATTTACCACGTGTGCCCTATACTTTGTGTGAAGCAACTGATTTGTTTGCAAATAGTGCGTTTACCAAAGCAGTGTTTGGGACAGATGTTGTTGAGCATTACACTCACTTTTTCCGCACCGAACAATTGGCTTTTGATACGGCCGTTACGGATTGGGAACGCAAACGATACTTTGAAAGAATTTAAGGACGTGATGTGTGATGCGTCAAAAAGCTTGTTCACGCATCACGATTTGTAGTTACTTTAAAAGAAATGGAGAAAATCATGAGATTGCAAGATAAAGTTGCTGTAGTCACAGGCGCAAGTAGCGGCATTGGTCGTGCCACAAGCCTCCTGTTTGCTCAAGAGGGAGCCAAAGTTGTGCTGGTAGACATCAACGATGATGGTGGGCAAGAAACGTTGGACACGATTAAAGCGCAAGGAGGCGACGCTATTTATGTCCATGCGGATCAGTCGCAGGCAGCCGATTGCCAGGCGATGATCAAAACAACGGAAGAGACTTTTGGGCGTCTTGACGTGCTTTTCAATAACGCAGGAATCAGCCATGCTGCAGATGATGACGCTGTGAACACAACGGAAGAGGTTTGGGATTTGACCTTTGCTGTCAATGTTAAAGGCGTCTTTTTGTGTTGTAAATATGGCATTCCCGCTTTGCAACGTGCTGGTGGTGGTTCCATTATTAACACAGCTTCGTTTGTGGCAATATTAGGTGCCGCAACACCCCAACTGGCGTATACAGCGAGCAAAGGGGCGGTGCTTTCCATGACCCGCGAATTGGCAACCATTCATGCACGTGAAAATATTCGGGTTAATGCCTTGTGTCCTGGTCCTTTACGTACAGAACTATTAATGAAATATCTGGATACACCAGAGAAGAAAAACCGGCGTTTGGTACATATTCCGATGGGGCGTTTTGGCGAAGCGGATGAAATTGCCAAAGCGGCATTGTATTTGGCTTCAGATGAATCGTCTTTTGTGACTGGGACGTCGTTTATGGTCGATGGTGGTATTACGGCCGCTTCTGTGACGCCGGAGTAGAGTAGATTGGATACGGCCTTATCGTCAACCTAATATAATAATTAAAAGATACAAGGCGGGTCTTTGGTTTTCTTGACGTGGGCATCGCCGTGCGATAAAATCCATCGTCTTATGCCTATCATAAGATAAATTCCCAATGGAAATATTTCAATAAAAGAAAGTCACTTTGGTTTACTTAGAAGTAAATCTTGATCGTGAATTTCTTGGTCGAAAAATTTATGTTTGAATCATTAGGCAATCGCCTACAAACCGTTTTTGATGGCTTAAACCGTCGAGGCAAGCTGACAGAAGAAGATGTCGATAAAGCAATGCGTGAAGTACGTCTTGCTTTGTTGGAAGCAGATGTCAATTTTAAGGTTGTGAAAAGCTTTGTGGCTCGGGTACGGGAACGTGCTGTGGGTCAAGAAGTGATGCGCAGCCTGACGCCTGGGCAACAAGTGGTCAAAATTGTGCATGATGAACTGGAAGCGACGCTCGGGGAACCGGGTCGTTTACAGTTAGGGCTGCAGTCGCCAGCGGTAGTCATGCTTGTCGGTTTGCAAGGTGCTGGTAAAACAACAATGGCGGGTAAATTGGGCCTCTATCTGCGTAAGCAGGGTAGACGGCCGTTACTCGTTGCGGCTGATGTTTACCGTCCTGCGGCGATTGACCAGCTTCAAACCGTTGGTAAACAGTTAGATATTCCCGTATATGATGAAGGTGCAGATGCAAATCCAGTGCAAGTGTGTGCGAACGGTGTCAAGCACGCGATGGCAACTGGGGCCACCACCGTCATCTTAGATACCGCAGGTCGCCTCAACATTGACCAATCAATGATGGATGAAATCAAAGCCATCAAAAAGAACGTGAATCCTATCGAAATCTTGTTGGTGGTTGATGCGATGACCGGGCAAGAATCTGTCCGTGTGGCGCAGGATTTTAACGAAGCTGTTGAAATCACAGGCCTCATCATGACCAAAATTGATGGTGATGCGCGAGGTGGTGCGGCTATTTCGATGCGGGAAGTCACCGGTGTGCCGATTAAATTTTTAGGTACAGGTGAAAAGCTCAACGCCATTGAGCAGTTCCATCCAGATCGTCTAGCGAATCGTATTTTGGGTATGGGGGACGTTATGACCCTCATCGAGCGGGCGCAAGAGGAGATGGATCAGGAAGAGGCGCAAAAAGCGGGTGAGCGCTTGATGGCTGGTGATTTTAATCTGGAAGATTTTTTGAATCAAATGCAGCAGATTAAAAGATTAGGCCCAATTGGGCAGCTGTTAGAAATGGTTCCTGGTATGGGACAGATGACCAAAGATGTGAATATGGACGATGCAGAAAAAGAGATGAAACGCATCGAAGCCATTATTCAATCGATGACCCCAGCAGAACGACGGAACCCCAAATTATTGAAAGCAAGTCGGAAACGACGTATCGCAGCTGGTTCTGGTACGCAAGTGCAGGATGTGAATGCTTTGTTGAAGCAGTTCAAGGAAATGCAGCGGATGATGAAACAGCTTAAAAGTGGGCGTGGACGTGGTTTAGCCAATTTACTTGGTGGCCGCCTGCCCTTCTAACATTTAAAGAATATACCGATCATTTGGAGATGAATTAGGATCATGCTTAAAATTCGTTTAAGTCGCACAGGTAAAAAGAGACAACCGAGTTACCGTATTGTTGTAGCGGATGTAAACTCAAAACGGGACGGCCGTATTGTGGAACGTATTGGTTATTACAATCCATTGGTTGACCCCATTGAATATCGTATTGATGAAGCACGTGCTTTACACTGGTTAAGCGTTGGTGCCCAACCAACAGACGCTGTTAATCGTTTGTTGGTTAAACAAGGAACCGTTGACCGCTTAGGCCGTTTGCATAAAGGTGAAGCCATTGAAGCACTCGTTGCTGAATTTACAGGCGTTGCCCCTGTTGCCGCAGCGGAAGCAGAAGCAGTTGCAGAAGCAGTTACCGAGGAAGAAGAAGTGGTTGAAGCAGTAGAAGAAGCCACCGAAGCTGAGGAAATTGAAGAAGCAGCAGCTGAAGACGCTGAATAAATAAAATGAAAGAACTCGTTGAGTACATTGTTAAATCCTTAGTGGATAACCCAGATGAGGTTGTTGTTGAGGAGATTGAAGAAGGGTCTGAGCTTATTTTAGAGCTTACCGTTGCTGGGTCCGATATGGGACGGGTGATTGGTAAAAACGGCCGTGTGATCAACTCTATTCGCACCCTCGTTCAGGTACCTGCAGCTAAGCAGGGCGAACAAGTTGCGGTTGAACTCGTAGAAACGGGAAATCGCTAACTTTTTTATTTGTAAGTGTGATCAAAATGCCCTACATTTGTAGGGCTTTTTGTGTATGAGGCAGTTGTTTTAAATGTCAGAAGATGAGTCTGTAGAAGAATATTCACCGGAATTTCTTGTCATTGGCAAAATCACAAAACCACATGGTGTCCGTGGTGAGGTTCGTGTCTTGCCCCAAACTGATATCCCCGAACGGTTTACATGGTTAGAATCCGTTTTGGTGGGTTCAACGGATAGTGAGCCGATTGAAGTGGAACACGTACGTTTGCATAAGGAGATGGTTTTGTTAAAGTTGGCCGGATTTGATCATCGTGACCAAGCTGAGACGTTGCGTGGCCAATATCTGTATGTCTCTGAAGAAGATGCGATTCCTTTGGAAGAGGATGAATATTTTCTTTTTGAACTGGAAGGGCTGGAAGTTGTCACGGATGATGGCCGTATTCTTGGTGAATTGGCTGAGATTATTGAAACGAAAGCCAATAATGTGTTTGTGGTGCGTGGTGAATTAGGGGAAGTGTTGCTGCCCGATACAGATGAAGTGGTCCAAGAGATTGATTTCGAAAACGGCCGTATGATTGTCCATTTGTTGCCAGGCCTATTAAAAGAGTAAAAATTCCCTGCAAGCGTTTTGCAACTTGCCACTTGCAACCTGTAATCATATTGGCAGTTTATCGAAAATTGATTGTTCAAGTGGAGGGTATTGTTTCATGTCTGATTTGCAGTATTGGCTTGGCTTTAATCTTGTCAAAGGAATTGGACCAGCAAAAGCACAAACATTGCTAGATTATTTTGGTACTTTAGCTGCGGCATGGGATGCTACCGAACACCAACTGCAAAAAATTGGCCTTGATAAACGAGCCATCACCACATTTCTTAAAACGAGAGCAGAACTCGATTTAGATGCAGAAATGGCACGCATTGAAAGAGCGAATGTGCAGTTGCTTACATGGAACTCTGATAGTTACCCTTCTTATTTGCGTGAAATTCCAAACCCGCCTTATTTGCTTTATATGCAAGGACATCTGATTGAAGCGGACCAATGGGCGGTTGCTGTTGTGGGCACGCGGCGCTTGACCGCTTATGGCCGACAAATTACAAAGGATTTAGTCGCTGGCTTGGTGCGCAATAACATTACGGTTGTCAGCGGTTTGGCACGAGGAATTGACGCCATTGCGCATAGAATGGCCGTTGAGATGAACGGCCGTACCATAGCCGTATTAGGCTCGGGGCTCGATAGTATTTATCCCGCCGAGCATCGCGATTTAGCCCAGCAGATAATAAATGGGCATGGCGCTGTCATTTCAGAATATGGTTTAGGTATTCGTCCGGAAGCAAAAAACTTTCCGCCTCGCAACCGTATTATCAGCGGCTTATCTTTAGGCGTCATTGTGGTTGAAGCCGGTGAACGGAGTGGGGCACTTATTACGACTAATTTTGCCCTCGAGCAAGATCGGGAAGTGTTTGCTGTGCCTGGGAACATTAATAGTCCGGTAAGCAAAGGCCCAAATAAGCTGATTCAAGAAGGCGCCAAACTGATTACCAGTGTGGATGATGTGCTCGAAGAGTTGAATTTGCAGATGGTGGCCGAACATACGGCCGTTCAGATGGCTCTGCCTGAGACAAATGAAGAAATTGCACTGTATACCTATTTATCTGCTCAACCCATCCATGTCGACGAATTAAGCCGCGAAACAGGGCTTCCTAGCAATACCGTAAGCAGCACTTTAACCATGATGGAGTTAAAAGGGATGGTGCATCAGGTTGGTGGTATGAAATATGTACTTAGCCGAGAACCTGATCCAGTGTATGAAATAACAAGTAGTGAGGAAAATCCATGAAAATCATAATATTTGCAGGCGGCTCTGGTCGTCGTTTATGGCCTTTGAGCCGACAAAAATCCCCTAAACAATTTGAGCCAATCATCGGTGAACGGTCAACGCTTCAGCTTGCTGTTGACCGTGTCTATGATACCTATGGTGGTGAAAACATATTCATTTCTACCAACGAAAAATATATGGGACTTGTCCGTGATCAACTAGACATTCCTGCCCAAAATGTGATTGGAGAACCCACACGTCGCGATTTAGCCGCTGCCGTGGGATTAGCGCTGGCTCACCTGGCGTCGGCAACCAATGCTGACCAATTAGAGGATGAACCGGTTGCCATATTATGGGGCGATAACTACATGGATCAGGTCGAAAATTTTCTAAAGGTGATGCAAACCGCCGAATCTTTGCTTACTCAGCAACAAGCGGATATTCTCTTTATTGGCGAGACCCCACGCTTTGCTAATGACAACTTAGGTTGGATTGGATTGGGTAAAGAGGTTGGCAAAATTGAAGATCAGCCGTATTATGGATTTGAGTCATTGACATACCGTCCACCATTAGAAGATTGTAAACGGATGTTTGCAGAACAAACACATGTGTGGAATACTGGTTACTTCGTGACGACGATAGGCTTCGTGCAAAAGATGTATCGGCAGCATCAACCAAGAATGTGGGCGATGTTGAGCGAGATTCAAAGCACAATTGGGCAATCCAATTATGAAGATACATTACACACTGTCTATCCAAAACTTGATGAACTAAGTTTTGATGATGCCATTTTGCATCATATTGCACCGGAGCAAGCATTGGTTCTTCATGCCGAGATGGGCTGGAGCGATCCTGGCACATTATACGCCTTAAAAGAAGCTATCAATCCAGATTTAGAGGCAAATGTAATCAAAGGATTGGTGATTGAAGAGGCCGCCAAAGATTGTCTGATCTACAACTATGAAGCGGATAAACTAGTTGCTGTAGCTGGTCTAGAAGGCGTAATTGTGGTAAACACGGAAGACGCCATCTTGGTGGTACATAAAGATCAAATTCCATTAGTCAAGAAAATGGTGAATGGTCTCGAAGGAACTGATTTAGAATCTTATAGCTAATATTTTATTAAACGTTCGGGTAGAACATGGAGTGCAAAACGTAAATACCCATTACGTTTTGCACTTTTTTGTTTCCCTAAATAGCCATACGGGGCTTGCATTTTAGCAAACCACGTTCATGGATTAAGTGGATATATAAATCAAAAAGATTGATCTGTGTATTCGCAAGAAAAAGTTATTTATGAGTGAAGAAAAGTTGATTGGATACTGTTTTAAATGTAAAGAAAAACATGAGATCCTAAACCCAAAAGCAGAGTTTGCTGCTAATGGGTCGCCGGGCACACGTGGAACGTGCAGCAATTGTGGTGGGACTGTCTATAAAGCGGGACGTACCCCAGAACATGATACTTTGCCGCCACCTGTCATTAAGCCACGGGCAAAGAAAACAACAAAGAAAAAGACATCAAAAAAGAAAAAGGACTCAACAACGCGGCGCACAGGTAAGTTAGTCATTGTTGAATCACCAGCCAAAGCAAAAACCATTGGTCGTTATTTGGGCAAGGGATATACCGTTAAATCGAGTGTTGGTCATGTTCGTGATTTGCTAAAGTCTCGTCTGAGTGTGGATGTAGAAAATGAGTTTGAGCCGGAATATCGGGTGCCAAATGATAAACGTCCGGTTGTTAAAGAACTCAAGGCTGCAGCAGCCAAAGCAAAAGAAATCTATTTGGCGACTGACCCTGACCGCGAAGGGGAAGCGATTGCATGGCATGTACAAGAATCGGCAGAGATGGATCCGGCATTGACGAAAAGAGTTGTTTTTAACGAAATTACGAAACCGGCCATTTTAGCTGCGTTTGAGGAACCTCGTGAAATTGATATGGATCGGGTCAATGCCCAGCAAGCGCGACGTATTTTGGATCGCTTGGTAGGGTATAAGTTAAGTCCGCTGTTGTGGCGCAAGGTACACGGCCGTTTATCGGCTGGACGTGTGCAATCGGTGGCGGTGCGCTTGGTGGTTGAGCGTGAACGAGAGATCGATGTTTTTGTGCCTGTGGAATATTGGACGATTGAAGCAGAGGTCAGCCAAGATAAATTTAAAGATGAGGGTAAGAATCGGCCGTTTTTTGTTGCGAAACTGCATAAAATTAAAGGGGAAGATCCTGTTCTTAATAGCGAGTCAGATGTTTTGCCCCATGTCGATGCGTTGGAAAAAGGGGAATGGCGTTTAGGTGAAATTCGTCTTGGGAAGCGGACGCGTCGCCCGGCGGCTCCATTTACAACAAGTACCTTGCAACAAGAAGCGTCACGCAAATTAAACTTCAATACAAGCAAAACGATGCGGATTGCTCAACAATTGTATGAAGGTGTCGATTTAGGTGGCGAGGATGGCACGACAGGTTTAATTACCTATATGCGTACGGATAGTGTGACTGTTTCTTCAGAAGCGCAGAAGGAGGCCCGAAGCTATGTTAGTAATCGCTTTGGGACGCGTTATGTACCGGTCAAGCCACCAGTCTACAAAACCCGCTCTAAAAATGCACAGGAAGCGCATGAAGCCATTCGACCCACGTCGGTCATGCGTGTGCCTAAAGAAATTAAAGATAACTTGAGCCGTGATCAATATCGTTTATACACGCTGATTTGGGATCGTTTTGTGGCCAGCCAAATGGCACCAGCAAAATATAATACAGTTTCCGCTGACATTTGGGTGGGTGATGGCAATGTGGCTGTTGAGAAACGGCCGTATCTCTTCCGGGCGACGGGATCTGATTTAGAGTTCCCTGGGTTCCTCGCGCTGTATGAAGAAACACGACCTGAAGACAAACCAGACGATGGCGAAAATAAAGTGCCATCCGATTTGCAGAAAGACGAAGTTGTAGACTTGATGCGGCTAATTCCTGAGCAACATTTTACGCAGCCCCCACCACGTTTTAGTGAGGCAACTTTGGTCAAAGCCTTAGAGGAAAATGGTATTGGGCGTCCTAGTACCTATTCCAGCATTATTTCTACGATTCAACGGCGAGGCTATGTTGACCGGGAAAAACGTCGTTTGTTCCCTACAGAGACGGGAAGCGTTGTCAATGACATGCTTGTTGAATATTTCCCCGACATCATGGATGTTGATTTTACGGCCAATTTGGAAGATGACTTAGACAAGATTGCCGAAGGTGAACCGTGGGTGCCGGTCATTGGCGGCTTTTACAAGCAGTTTGAAGTTGATTTGCAACGGGCAGATGACGCATTACCCAAAGTGGATTTGAAGCGTGAACCAGAAATGGTAGAGGGTCGAGTTTGCCCCACTTGCGGTAATCCATTGGTGTATCGTGAAGGGCGATACGGCCGTTTCATTGGGTGTAGCACCTTCCCCAAATGCCGTTTTACCGAGCAAATCCTCAACAAAGTTGGTGTCAGTTGTCCTAAGGGGGGCGAGATTATCGAGCGCAAAACGAAACGGGGTCGTACTTTCTACGGCTGTTCTCGTTACCCTGATTGTGAATGGCGCAGTTGGAATGCCCCGCTGTTAGAAGCAAACCTGGATCCATGCGTGGGTATTTGGACAGAAAGTAAAAATAAAGAACGGGAATGCGTTGCTTGTGGTCTTAAAGAAGGCGTGCCGGCAGAGGTGCCTCCTGAACCAGAGGCCGCTCCAGCAGATTAAATTTAACAATAAGCTTTTGCAAGTTGAATTGAAATTGATTATAAATGGCCGATGAATCCTCACGATTCATCGGTTTTGTTTTTATAGCTGTAGATGTCTTTTCGAGCGTAGGGAGCAATCTTTACGAACGAATAATGGATAACGGATAACTCAAAATTGATAATTAGCCGTTATTCGTTATCAATTATTCATTGAAGAGAAGACTAATTTGAAGTAAACGAACATTTTCTGATGGAACAAGAACCAACTTTCTGGGTGCGTGATGTACCCATTTACGGCGATGCAATTTTGTCTCCAATGGCACGATTTTCTGATGTACCTTATCGGGCTGTTTGTCGTGCCTATGGGTCAGCGATGAATTACACTGAGTTTGTGGCTGCGAATTCATTACTGCTTACACGCAATCCATCATGGCGGCGTTTGGACATTAAACCAGGGGGCGAGATGCCCATGGTTTTTCAGATTTTTGGCGATGACACGGATGTAATTCTGCGTGCCGCCCAACGCATCGAAGCATGGGGTCCCGACATTCTAGACATCAATATGGGCTGTTCTGTGCCTCGTGTCAGTGAACATGGTGCTGGTGTGGGGATGATGCGTAAGCCACAGCAGGTAGCGGAACTGTTTCGCCGTTTATCCTCGGCGCTGAAAATTCCAGTGACGGGCAAGATTCGTCTGGGATGGGACGCTGCCAGCCGCAACTATTTAGAGATTGCACGGATTATGGAAGAGAATGGGGCGTCGTTGGTGGCGGTACACGGCCGTACCAAAGAGCAAAAGTATGGTGGCCGAGCGGATTGGGACGCGATTGCCGAAATTAAGCAAGCGGTCAACATTCCTGTCATTGGCAATGGGGATGTGAAAAAGGTTGCCGATATTGAACGTTTGCAAGCGCACACAGGTTGTGATGCGGTCATGATTGGACGGGCGGCAATTGGCAATCCGTGGATTTTTGCCAAGCGAGAACGCGCAACGTTAACTTTTGCTGATATTACGGCCGTAATTCGCTTACACCTCCAAGAAATGTTGGATTACTACGGTGACCCTCAAGGATTGGTTCTCTTCCGTCCTCATTTACGCAAATACTTTGCTGGTGTGGCTCTCAAACGCTTTATGCACCCCATGCTGGAGACGGACGACGTGGGGCGGTTTGAGGAGTTGCTAGCGTTGACGGAAACGGCCGTTCCCATGGATATGCCCCTTTCCCAACTCAAAAAAATCACCTATTTTCCCATGCCTGAAGCGTTTAAAGTTTTGCGACCTGCATAGCGCGGGTAAACCTGTAGCGCAATAATCCAGATAAATTGCGGTATGTGCATAACGGCTCCTTCGCCTAACTCAAAAAGATCTCGATTCCACTTCCTTGATGAATACTGCCACAGACCAAGCCCACTAGGCGTGGTTGCTGCTTCAAGGAGTATGGATTGTAACTTTCCCCCCATCAATCAGGGTGTTTTTACTTGAATGTCTTGGGAGTTCAAACCAATTTTGAACAAAATCTCGTGTTGAACGAATCTATTAGTAACAGGTAAACAAGAGTGATGACCATAGTGATTGAACAGACTTTATTGCGACGCGCCCAACAAGGCCACCCCGATGCTTTTGCCGCTTTACAACTCTATTTGGAGCCGCAGGTGCGTCGCTATGTCTGGCATTTGCTGGGTTATACACCAGCCGAGGATGATATTGTGCAGGATGTTTTTACGGCCGTTTATCTCAACCTAGAAAAGCTAACCCCGCCGGAAAAGTTAAAACCCTTCCTGTTTCGGGTGACACGTAATCGCTGTTATGACCTGTTGCGTAAGCAGGGGAGGCGTGACGTGGTGCCTCTGACAATCGATGTACCGGCAATGGGTCCATCATTGGATGAAGAAGCCCATGCACTGCTGTTGTATCAGCAGGTAAAACAAGCGATGGCCCGTTTGCCAGAAGTGCAAAGGCAAGTGCTGGTTTTGTATGCTGAAGAATCGTTTTCATATGAAGAGATTGCAACGGCTTTGGAAATTAATATGGGTACTGTTAAATCGCGCTTGCATCAGGCACGGCAGGCGGTGAAAAAGATGATACAGAATCCTGATTTATTGTTGAAATAACAAAGCTTGACGATTCAATAAAGTATGGAATTGAATCGCAACGTGACAGAGTGGGATTGTTAGCATTTGTGCAAATGATTAAATTCCTGCTCTCAAGGAGAATATGATGTCGGAAGAAAATTTACGTACCCTGATTCGCTATTTGGCTCCGCTGACAACACTTCGGCAAGACTTAGAACGCGCGATGTCTTTGGAATTTCAGTCAGCATTGGGAGATACGGCCGTTCGTACCTACAATGGCCTTTACACCAGTATTAAGCAGGTTTTGGATGATCCCTATTTGGATGCCTTGGCCTTACAAGTCCCGGACAATGCCAATGATAAGGAAATAATTTCATTGGTCTTTTTTGCGGTGGGGCAACTTTCGTCGGTGGTTTATGGCGCGGTTGGATTGCCTATAGGTTGGGGCAGTTCCCAAGCCAGTATTCAAACTGCGCCTTACGTCATCATCAATGCACAAGGCAGTAGCCCTGACGTCGCGCAAAGTGTGATGAAAGTGGTCCAGCGGGCGTTGAGTGAGGATGAAGGTGGCGCAGAATGACGGGCTACAATATGCGCACATTTTACATATTGGCGTTGACTCAAGTCTTTTCGATGGTGGGCAGCGCCATGACCAGCTTTGCCATTGGCGTTTGGGTTTATACAGAAACGGGCAATGCAACGCCTATTGTAATGACCGCTTTTTTTACTTGGCTGCCGCCGGTAATTTTCAACAGTTTTGCTGGGGTGTTGGCGGATCGATTCAACCGTAAGAAGCTCATCATTTTAAGTGATGCGGCGCAGGCAATTCCCACATTGTT
>JBNKHS010000056.1:0-14408 GCA_050290485.1 Promineifilaceae bacterium (SeqCode)
CTACACGCAAATGGGAATACAAAAGGTGATCACCGGGCAGCGGCTCAATGGCCTTATGGCCATGCTCTCGCACATGAAAACGCTAGCACAAAACGGGGATTAGGGAACAGAGGTCGGGGCCAGAAAACGTGCCCCAACCCCCGATCCCTAGCAACCAATATACCAACAGGGATTATCCCGATTATCATTAATCCGAATTTCAAAATGGATATGGGGGCCAGAAGAATTCCCGGTATTCCCTGATGCCCCAATATATTGCCCTTGTGTCACCACCTGCCCCGGCACAACATTTATACCGCTTAAATGCGCGTAAAACGTCTCGTAACCATTGCCATGATTGACCACGATGAGATTACCGTACCCATAATTGTTCCAACCCGCAAACGTCACCGTTCCCGTGTCAGCGGCAACAACAGCAGAGCCTTCCCCCAAAGCAATGTCAATACCTGGGTGGCCGTACCAGTAAAATTGGGTGAAGTTACGTGAATTCACTGGATAAATAAATGTACCCGTTCCTACCACAGCAGGCGCAATCCCCCCACCCGGTGAACGCACCGATGAAAGTGAAGGCGGCGTCCAAACAAATAATTCACGGACGGCGCCGGGAACCATAATTTTGGTGTCGGGTTGTAAGCGGAATGGCCACTCTAGATTGTTGTTTTCGTAAGCAACTATCTCTTCTTGGGCAATGCCGTATTCAGCAACTAATCCTTCTAGTGTATCGCCCGGCTGCACGGTGTGTAGGACACCATCGACGGGCAAAATGATCAATTCCACACCCACTTGTAACAAACTTGACTCTTCACTTAGCTGCGGATTCCCACCTAAAATCGTTTCTGTCTTAATTCCATACTGTTCTGCAATGCCTACCGGTGTCTCCCCTCGTTCAACCACATGGGTCACAAAATCGTGCTCTGGTAATTTGCCTTCATAGGTGTGTGGATTAGGGTTGGGGGCAAGGCTGGCATCGTTTAAAGTAGGAATATTCCCTGCCGTGAATTCTATCTCGGTTGTGTCTGTTGCAATGGTTGCATCGCGTGAAACGGCCGTATCCTCGGCCATTCCTGCTTCTGCAACCACATCTGCCATCACCATGCGCCAGCCAATAATCAATGCCAGCGCAATGCTCAGCAAAACGAGATACCCTCCAAAACGTCGCCAAACGTCCAGTATCTTATTCATAACACAATCCTTCGCCTAAATAATATAAGCGAACATCATTTCAATTAGGTGCAATCAGAGTAGCCCCCGCCAAGACGGCTTAGCGGATTCGTTTGGAAATCATTTTGTCGGATCTCAAAATGAATGTGTGGCCCAGAAGAACGACCTGTATTGCCCGTATACCCGATTAAATCCCCTTGATTGACAATTTGTCCTGGATATACATTGATTCCACTTAAATGTGCATAAAAAGTTTCAAAACCATTCCCATGGTTGATAACAATCAAATTGCCGTAATCATAATAGACCCCAGCCGCGTAGCTAGCATAGGTCACCGTACCTGTGTCTGAGGCATAGGCGGCAGCACCTTCTTTTGAACTCACATCTAGCCCAGCGTGGAAGCCGCCATAAAATTGGGTAATGCAACGACCACTGATCGGCCAAATATACGTCCCCGTGCCAACTACAGCCCATTCCTGTGCGCCACCAGAATTATTCACTGACTTCGGTGCTGTAAAGTAGAACTGCCCTACCGATGCACCGGGAATAACCAACTGTGCCTCTGGGACAAGGCGTAAAAACGGCTCCTCTAAATTGTTCGATTCATAGTTAACAATATCGGCGACAGATACTTCATACAATTCCGCAATGGATTCTAACGTTTCCCCAGGAGCCACGGTATGCAACACTCCATCAATAGGCAAAATGATTAACTCTGCTCCGGTTTGCAATAAATTCGATTCACGACTCATTTGTGGA
This sequence comes from Promineifilaceae bacterium (SeqCode), assembly GCA_050290485.1. Taxonomy (GTDB): domain Bacteria; phylum Chloroflexota; class Anaerolineae; order Promineifilales; family Promineifilaceae; genus JBNKHS01. The sequence continues at coordinate 1,921 of JBNKHS010000056.1, forward strand.
TTGCCCCCAATCAATGTTTCTGAGGAGATTCCATATTGTTCGGCAATCGAATTCGGGGTGTCAAAGTCAGTTACTACGTGCACCTGAAAATTATGCGATGGCATCTTGGCCGTGTACGTACGCGGATTGGGGTCAGGCGCCAAGCTAATGTCGTTAACAACGTGGAGGCCTTCGACAGATATGGCCGTATCCACCTGCAAAAATTCACTATCTGATTCAATTGTTTCCGTTTGGGAGTCATTTTCAGCTTCAGCAAACACAAGAGAGGAATCCGAAACGGCCGTTTCATCCTCACCACGTTGCGACACCACACTCCCCACCAGTAACAGCAAAACCACCGCAGACAAAAGAATATATCCGCGATACTGCTGCCAAAAACCATACTTTTCCATAACGAAAGGATGCTACCACAAAGCCCATAAACAACAAAAACGGGCTAGCAAAAGTAGCCCGTTTCTAAAAATCTGCTTATTAAAATAGCTGAGTAAAAGCTGATAGCTGACAGCTAACTTTAATAATTACATCATATCCTTGGTCAATGTTTCCAAGAATTCATAATTATCTTTGGTACCGCGCATCCGTTCCATCACGGCAGACGTTGCACTGCTAATGTCGTAGCCAGGTGTATCCATCAAGTGACCCAACATACGGCGCATGATGAATACCCGTTGCAACTCATCACCAGAAAGCAATAAGTCCTCACGACGCGTACTCGAACGTTCAATATCAAAAGCAGGGAAGACACGACGTTCTTGCAAACGACGACTAAGCATCAATTCCATATTACCCGTACCTTTGAACTCTTCATAAATCACGTCATCCATCCGGCTACCAGTATCAACCAAAGTTGTGGCAATGATGGTTAAGCTGCCGCCTTCTTCCAAATTACGCGCTGCCCCAAAGAAACGTTTGGGTGGATAAAGTGCCGTTGGGTCCAAACCACCAGACAATGTCCGGCCACTTGGCGACACAGTCAAGTTGTATGCCCGCGCCAATCGTGTGATAGAGTCAAGCAAAATCACAACATCTTTATCGCCTTCTACCAAACGTTTAGCACGTGCTAATGCCATTTCAGCGACTTTACAATGTTGGCGTACTGGTTCATCAAAGGTTGAGCTAATCACTTCCCCATCGATAGAACGATCCATATCCGTCACTTCTTCAGGGCGCTCACCAATCAACACCACCATTAAATGAATGTCTGGATAATTGCTAGAAAGCCCATTGGCAATCTCTTTAAGCACAGTTGTTTTACCAGCTTTTGGTGGAGAAACAATCAACCCACGTTGCCCACGTCCAATAGGGGCCACCAAATCTAACATCCGCGTTGATAAAATGTTGGGACGTGTTTCTAATTTAAGTTTTTGGTCAGGAAAAATGGGGGTTCTATCTTCGTAACGGGGTCGTCTTTTAGCTTCTTCGGGACTCATACCATTTACAGACTCTACCCGCAACAAGCTAAAGTATTTTTCGTTTTCTTTAGGTAAACGAACTTGCCCCATCACCATATCGCCATTGCGTAACCCTAAACGACGAATTTGAGAGCTAGAAACATAGATATCCTCTGGCCCTGGTAGATAATTTTTAGATCGAAGAAAACCCATTGCCTGCTTATCATCTTGAACAATCTCTAGCACCCCACCGCGAAAATGATTCCCTTTGCCTTCGGCATCTGCTTTCATAATTTCATAAATTAAGTCTTGTTTCTTTAATGTATTAATGCTGGGGATATCTAGTTCACGCCCAATGCTGCGTAATTCATTTAGTTTTTTTTCTTCTAATTCTCCAATTTCCATGAATATTTCTCCGATTCAATAGGTCGAAATGCAATTATTGACCTAACAAACTCTCAAAATGGTTCAATATTTGCTTTTTGTTGTAAGTTATTAATTCAATCATGCATGATGCATGCCATTCTCTAAATAATTGGGATGTAAATTTAGCGGGATTTGACCGAAACGGCCTCAAATAATCTACTAAGTCCAAGTTACTTCAAAAGCAACCAAAGGACAGCGACTAAAACCAACAAAGAATATCAGTTATTTTGATAGATCACCGTTGGGAATCACTACATCACATAAATAAATCAACAGATAAACCTACATTTTAAAAATGTGGTTTTATTTATCTATTCTTTCTAACAAGTTATACAACCTTGTAAACATTCATCACTCAATTTAAGGGGATCTTTTGCGCAGAATCAGATGATGCCAATTTATCAGTTAGATTTCCAAGAATCTGGGAGTTATCAAAGGCTTCCTTTCGGTAGATTGGCGAAGTATATCAAACAAATTGTTGCAAGTCAATCAAATATAAATTGCCCTGAAAACTTCTCAACTATTACTTAAATTCCGCTTTCCCTCCATAATAAAATACTCAGCTTGCTGTACTAACGAGCGGTTTCCAACATAAAAAGGTGTTCTTTCATGTAAAGATTCTGGCTGAATATCCATGATCGGTTTGCACCCATTCGATGCATAACCGCCAGCTTGTTCGGCCAAAAATGCCAATGGACCTGCTTCATATAGAAGACGAATCTTTCCTTTTGGTTTATCTACCTCAGCAGGATAACAAAATACACCGCCACGCATCAAGTTTCTATGGAAATCAGCAACCAAGGAACCAATATATCGTGAAGACATAGGTGGCACATCCTGCCCTTCACCACCTTGTAACCAACGTGCATATTTTTTACTACCTTCATCCCAGCGTTCATAATAGGCATGATTCACACTATAATAGGTTGGAACTTCAGGGAAACGCATATCCTCATGCGATAACAAAAATTCACCCAACTCAGGGTCAAGTGTAAACCCATGCACACCTTGTCCTGTTGTGTAAACAAGCAGTGTGCTTGAGCCATAAAGTACATATCCTGCAGCAACCAGCTTGCGGGGAGATTGCAATACATCTTCTTCACGACCACGCAAATCCCAATCCAAACAACGGTAAACGCCAAAAATAGTACCAATACTCACATTGACATCAATATTAGAAGAGCCATCTAAGGGATCGTATACTAAAACGTATGACCCTTTTTTGTAAGGTTCAGGAATATGGATAATCTCTTCACGTTCTTCAGACGCCATCACACAGAGTCGCCCTGTATGATCACAAATGCGAAAAATCATATCATCAGCAAATACATCTAATTTTTGTTGATCTTCGCCTTGAATATTTATTGCTCCTGCACGACCTAGGATGTCCACAAGGCCTGCGCGATTAGTTTTATGGGAAATCACTTTAGCTGCCAGGGCAATATCATATAAAAGATTGGTGAATTCACCACGCGCATAATCTGGCTGATGATCCAGAATAAAGCGCTCAATTGTTACAATTTTTGACATGTGCTGAAACCTCCAGTTGGGAACCAATACCAAATCTTAATTATGTTAAAAAGATTTTTTGGTCTTTGGCATAGTGGGAATTAATTTGTCATGAAGAGTGCTGCATAATAGGCAATAGTTACTGCCCAAAGCAACGTGTCAATTCTATCTAAAGCACCACCATGTGATCTAAAAATAGTTCCAGAATCTTTCACATGAGCCTCCCGTTTGAGAAGCGATATACCTAAATCACCAAGTGGGGTGATGACTGAGATAAGAAGTGCCAGAATAATCGCGTTTTGATATGGAATGTTAAGGATATAGGCTATCAATAAAGAACAAAGTGTACTAAAAAACACCCCACCTAAATACCCTTCAATCGTTTTGTTAGGGCTTAATCGTGGGGAAAGGTTGTGTTTGCCAAGAATGAAATTACCAGCCACAAATTTACCAACAACGTACGCACCTGCATCGCCAATCCATGTGCTCAAAATGGCCAGCATGGCCCATTGCATGCCAATCTCTGGTAAATTGCGGAGCAGAAAAAAGTGGCTACCAATCCAACCGATGAGAACCAAACCAGTGGTTGATGCCATCCAATCGGCAGGAACGGTTTGGCTTGTTTCTTTTTCATATGTCCAAAGGGCATATGTTAATAAAATCAAAAGACTCGCAATGGTCACAGGCGCCCAAAAATCAGGTTGTGGCCATTGTCCCATTAACCATTGTATTGCACCCAAAATGAGCAACAAAACAAGACTTACATGCCATCCCATATTTTTGGTCATTTGCGTATATTCGCTCATGGCTAAGGCAAGAACAGCAATTAGGGGAATGAAGTAAAACCAACTACCGTAATAAATACACGTAATAGCAACTGGGCCAAATATGAAAGTTATAATTGCTCTCTGTTTCATTTGGGTTTTCCAATATATGGATGTGTGGATACGGCCGTAATGTTGAATCTAAACACAATCATAACTCGTTTATATCTTCGACCTTACGTTACGCCACTTGATCTGAGGTAAGTCCATAACGACGTTCCCGTTGATTATAGGCAACAATAGCCTCGTAAAGTTCCTCACGCCCAAAATCAGGCCAATAAGTTGGAGTTGGATATAGTTCCGAATAAGCAGCTTGCCAAATAAGAAAATTGCTGATGCGCAATTCCCCACTGGTACGAATAACTAAATCGGGATCAGGCAAGCCACGGGTAAATAAATAAGAACTAAACAAATCTTCTGTCAAATCGTCAGGGGCAACGTTATCAGCAAGCATTTGCTTAACAGCATGAAGGATTTCTGCACGTCCACCATAATTAAAGGCAACATTCAAAATAAGCCGATCGTTGTTTTTGGTTAACTCAATCCCCCGCCGCACCTTCTCTTGAATATTAACGTCTACCCCTGTCATCGAGCCCAGATGATTCAAACAAACGCCTTGCGCATGAAATTCATCTAACTCTTGATCGATGACACGCGAGATTATCTTCATCAAACCGCGCACTTCTCGTTCCGGGCGACCCCAATTTTCAGTAGAGAATGCGTAGATTGTTAATATTTTAACTTCAAATTCAACGCATGCATTAATAATGCGGCGTAAATTTTCTGACCCCGCGCGATGACCTGCTTGTCTGGGTAGACCACGTTGCTTTGCCCAACGGCCGTTTCCATCCATGATGATGGCAATATGATGGGGCACTCTATAATTTGTTAAATCTAATGCTGTATTTTGATTACCCATACGAAGATCAAACTTCCATTATTTCTTCTTCTTTCGCTTTACCGAGGCCATTAATCTTGCCGATGAACTCATCGGTTAGCTTTTGCAGATCATCTTGTCCGCGATGTAAATCATCTTCCGTAATAACCGACTCTTTTTGGAAATCTCGCATATCATTTTGCGCATCACGACGCACATTGCGCACAGCGACTCGCGCCTCTTCAATACGTTTGCCCACCACTTTTGTTAATTCACGGCGGCGTTCTTCTGTTAACCGTGGCAAATTTAGACGAATTATTTTACCGTCATTGTTGGGCATCAACCCTAAATCAGACGACATGATTGCTCTTTCAATGGCAGAGATAGAATTCACATCATATGGTTTAATGGCTAGTTGTTGTGCTTCAGGGACAGAAACGGTCGCCATTTGATTTAATGGCATTTCCACACCATACATTTCAACCACAATCCGGTCTAATAGTTGAGGTGCAGCACGGCCTGTTCGATACCCCGCTAAATCTGATTCCAAAGAAGTCACCGCACCTTCCATACGGGTTTTTGCATCTAACATCACTTCATTAATCATCTCAACCTCCTATCACGCTTAACCGATTAAATGTTTTTAATTGTGGTTCCAATGGTTCCACCTTGAACCAAATGTTTTACACTATCTTTTTCCCAGAAATTTAGAACGACAATAGGTAGATCATTATCCATGCAAAGGGAAACGGCCGTACTGTCCATCACCCGTAAACGCATATTTAGAAAATCAATGTACGATAGCTGATCAAAGCGACGTGCCTCTGGGTTTTTAATGGGATCGTCATCATAAATCGCATCTACCTTTGTCGCTTTAATTAATACATCTGCATCAATCTCCATAGCCCGTAACGCGCCTGCAGAATCTGTTGTAAAATAAGGATTACCTGTACCACCGCCAAAAATTACAACTCGTCCTTTATCTAAATGACGGATAGCACGTAAACGAATAAATGGCTCTGCAATCGTACGCATTTCCATAGAAGTTTGTACACGGGTAACAATACCAACCCGCTCTAATGCATCTTGCAAAGCGAGCGAATTCATTACAGTGGCAATCATACCAATATGGTCAGCTGAAGCGCGTTCCATGCCCATCGCACTACCGACAGACCCTCGCCACAAGTTACCACCACCAATCACAATTGCTATCTGAACCCCTAAATCATAAACGTCCTTAACAATATGGGCAACTTCTTCCGCTCGTTTTGGATCAATACCAAATCCATTGGGGCCAGCTAATGCTTCACCACCCATCTTTAGTAAAATACGTTTATATTGTACCGAACCCATAGATAATTAACTCCTTTTCGCAGGCAAACAATATTGACAAAATGATTCCTCGCTGATGCTTTTCAAAAACCTTGCCACAATATGTATACAATTAAACCATTTCTGTGTTGGATATGCTTGCAAAAACGCAATGAGCAAGCATTAATTAATGAAAGCGCAAAGAGGGGAATAAAGCAAGAGCGTTCTCTTTAAGAACGCCCTTGCCATTTACCATCATCTTATTCCGTTTCACCTAATTCATATCGAGCAAAACGGCGAACTTTAATATTCTCACCTGTTATTCGAATCTTGTCCGTAATCAGGTCTTTAATTTTGAGTTTATCGTCTTTTACAAAGGTTTGTTCTAACAGACAAAGTTCTTCATAGAATTTGCCTAAACGACCAGCAACAATTTTGTCTGCAATTTCTGCTGGTTTGCCTTCAGCAATCGCTTGATTGCGCAGAACTTCCATCTCACGATCTAATTCAGCTTGTGGAACTTCATCTTTGTCAAGGTATTGTGGACTCATTGCGGCAATATGTAAGGCTAAGTCATGAGCCAATGAACGGAACTCTTCATTACGGGCAACGAAATCTGTTTCACAATTAAGTTCGAGAATAACACCAACGCGATTACCAGGATGTTCGTAAACTTCAATGATTCCTTCGCTTGCTTCACGACCAGAGCGTTTAGCGGCGCGTGCGGCCCCTTTTTCACGCAAAGCATCAACCGCTTTGTCAAAATCACCATCATTTTGTTCAAGCATTTTTTTTGCTTCTAAAATGCCAGCGCCAGTTGCTTCACGCAACTCTTTTACCATTTTTGCTGTAATTTCCATTTGTTTGCTATCTCCCAAACAATCTTTCTTCTACTTAAATAGCGAGCAAGATTTGCACTTGTTCGTTATCATTGATTGCTTCATTAGTAAGGACAATTGTCCAAAAATGTGCCGATTTGCATAAAGTATCAAATCGGCACATTTAAATTTGTTATTCAATTCTTAACTCGAGTAATTTTTACTCAGTATCTTCTACTTCTTCTGTTGCGACTTCTGCTTCAGCAACTTCAGCAACTTCTGCAGGTTCATCGTCTACTTCTTCTACAACTTCTTCGACGATGACTTCTTCTACAACTTCTACAACCTCAACTTCTTCTGGGGCCGCTTCTTCAATTTTTGCCAGGGTAGATGCACCCAAAAGATCTTCATCGGAAGCGTCATCCATGCCGTCGAATTCGGTGTATTGGTAAGTATCAATATCAACCATGTCATCTGCTTGGGGGCTGTCTTTACGCATGGACACCCCTTCAAGGGCGGCGTCTGCCATTTTGCCTGCAATTAATTTAATTGCACGAATAGCATCATCATTGGATGGAATAAGGAAATCAATTGGATCTGGGTTACAGTTGGTATCCACCATCGCAATAATCGGAATACCTAAGATGTTGGCTTCACGAACGGCCGTTTCTTCATGATTTACGTCCACAACAAACAATAAATCAGGTAACCCTTGCATATTGCGGATACCACCCAAACGGCTGTTTAATTTATCTAGTTCACGTTCAACCCGCAACCGTTCCCGTTTTTTCAAGGCGTCAAAATCACCCGCTTCACGACGTGATTCTGTCTCTTTCAGATAAGTAATCCGTTGACTAATCGTTTTCCAGTTGGTCAACGTACCACCCAACCAACGTTCACTGACGTAAGGTTGATTGGCACGTGCTGCTTCTGTAGCGATGGTGTCTTGTGCTTGGCGTTTTGTGCCCACAAACAAAACTGTACCACCTTCAGCAACAGTGTCACGAACTAAATTATATGCATCTTCAACCATACCGAGGGTTTGTTGTAGATCGAGGATGTGGATACCGTTACGTTCTGTGAAGATGTACGGTCTCATCTTGGGGTTCCAGCGACGAGTACGATGTCCGAAATGCACGCCGGTTTCCAGCAATGCTTTCATTGAAACAATGGCCATAAGAAATATTCTCCTTTAGATAGTTTTTAGAACAACAAACATATTTGCTGTTCTCGTCCACGTTCTTCAACCTGCGTAACACTCCATGGCCTATGGAAACGGCCGTTTTCCGAATGAAAAACACCGTTCCAAATTGGAGCACTCTTACAACAGTCCAAACGTGTGAATAATGTAAACAAACAATATGGGTGCTTACTCACATGATGTAAGCGGTCTAAATTATAACTTACGTGAAATTTTGCGCAAACAAACAGGCCATAGAATAAATTGTAGATGAGAGAATAAACCTTTGTTGTGTTTCGCCAAAATCAACAAGTATGAGGCAAATGTGCCTTATTCAGCCACAATCTGCATCTGAATAATCATTTGCCCATCATCAATCTGTGTACCCACTTCGTCAAATAGAGGGAGGCGCCATCCTTCATTTTGCACCCACAATCCGACCTTTACATTGTATGTTCCCGAAGATAAATCCGCTGGCACGACAAGACGATGCGTATCCAACACATATTTATCTAAAGGCCAGCGTTTTGTTGGAAAATCCCCCGGATTCAAATGATCGGATTGAGCAACAAGGGTGCCCTCTTCTGTCAATAGGTGCACAAAGCTTTGGTAGTTAATATCAATCGGTTGTTGTGCTTTCCAATAGAGCGTAACTTCTACTTCATCGCCGGGAGATACGGCCGTTTCTGACAAATCTGCACCAATTAAAGCAATCTGATCCCCAAAATTGGCAAACATACCCACCTCTGCGGGTTCAGCAACCATTCCCGTCGAACTCATGTGCAAAATTCCCATCGGACCTAAAGCAAAAATCGTGAGCAAAAACAGACCAAGGACACTGCCTAAAACAACCTTATCCTGCAAACCCCAGTCCTGTTGAGAAACTGTTTCTACTAGCTGACGTTCGCTTTTCCTTAAGCGATAAGCCACGATCAAAGTGATGGATAAAGCAAGCAAAGAGATCGTCCATGCCATTGTGCGTGCTGGCGTAGAACCAAAACAAACATCAACAAGGTGCACCCCCGCTTGCACCGGGACCACAATAAACCCTTCTGGCAAACCCAACTCTGTCTCAACCAATTGCCCATCAATGCGCACCTGCCAACCGGGGAAATCAAAAAGGAATAGACGAAGCAAGAATGGTTCTTGGGTGTCAACCTGATATTGAAAATGTAATGGAGAAAGTTCTTCGGCAACAACTGCTGCATCTTCAGGAATAGTATATCGATTGACCCGATCTAATGGTTCGCCTTCATAAAAGCCACGAACCATTTCTTCATTGCGTCGTGGGATACTATCTACAGTTGCAGGCACATAATCGGCCGTCGAAGTGGTTCCTAACCAGCGTCCTTTTTGTTCAATGAGAGACATACGTAAGGGAAAAACATCTCCAAAATCCGGCCAAGGCGCAGGTTGGGTAAGATATAAACTCAATATAAGGGGCAAAGCAACCCATGAAGCAATCAAACCACTACGCCAGATTAGCGTTAATTTAAGATTCTCCCACTGCAAGACCCCATCAAGCCCAATGCCAGCTAAAACAGCAAGCATAATACTGGTTGCACCTAACATGCGCCACGGAAATTGGAAATAGGGCAATAATGGAATCGCCTCCCAGATAAAGGTGGAAGCAGGTGTCATCATAAAGATTAAAGCAACGGCCGTAATCGCAAAGAATACGCCATGCCAAACTTGCCGAGCACGACGCAAAATGAGCATCAAGATGCCAATGCCCGCCAACATCCATTGCGCCACACCAAGATTAAAATAAAAAACAGGCTGGGTATTGCCCCAATCTAAAGGGACGCTCATGCGCAACATTTCATACACGCTCAAAAAGTGGGTGCGAAAATCATAATTATCTTGTGAACCAATCAAGGTATTTAAATTGACTTCATTGCGTTCCAAAGCAACTGGCAACCAAAAAAAAGCGGCCATACCAACACCCAAAAACAGTGCAGGCAACAAATAACGCCGACCAACACGATCGACAATGTACTTAGCATCCAGCTTAGGAAGAACAAGTTGCCAAACGACCCAGCCTAACAAGATAGCGAAGAAAAGCATGGCCATTAAGTTGTGGCTTAAAATGATCGCCGCAGAAAGAAATACGGCCGTTATCCATCTTGCTGCTGTTGCTTGCCTGCACAAGCGATCAAACGCCCACAATGCAAGGGGGAAAATGCCAATGCTAAACGATTCCGGTAAGACCCCGCGTGCATGGGGGTCAATGTATTGAATATAAGGAGCATAAAGGTAAACAGATGCGGCCACATACCCTGCGGGGCGACCCCAATTATCACGGACAAATCCATACATACCTAAGGAACCAAGTACCATCCCCAGCATGAATGTCATTTTAACGGCCGTAACCGCATCAACCTCTGGCAAAAACTCAAAAAGTAAGGCCACATAATAACTCAATGGCGCATAATAATTGAAGATTGGATAGCCATATCCGTGATAAAAATTAGGTGCCCAACGTGGATAAAATTCCCCACCACGAATAAGATAACTCAACTCCGCTAGCCGAAATATATGCAATTCTGCATCTGTCTCCTGTGGCAAGCTTGCATTCACCAGAAACGGCAACAATGCCAACAAACAAATGGCAATTACAACAACATATCCTTTATCAAGCTGCGCTAATCTCTGTCGCAAGGAAAATCTCACTTCTTTACCATTCCCAATTTCAAATGTGAGATATGGATCAAACACTAAATGAAAAATGTCCACCATTTTAGGTTCGACTCATTCTAACCCAAAAGGTGGACATATCCTTTATCTGAAATAATGATATTTTAGAATACGATACCAAATCAATTTAATATTATAAAGCTTTAAGATCTTAGACATCTTGAAGCCTACATATCAAATTATGGTAATGGTGTGATCTTATAATATTCAAAGTAAGGCGCAGAACCAAGATATTCATTGGCAGAAGCAAATGCACCAAAATATCTTAACCCACTGGTGTATGATGCATCATTACCGCTCCAGAACAGTTGCCCATTCGCATACATATATATTGTGCCATTAGTATAAACATCAAATCGAAACGTATTCCACCCGTTTGGATTGGTATTTTGTACATGCCGTGGAGACATTAACTCAATACCATGATCTTTATTGTTGGGCGGATCATGCGAATCAATCCGTTTTACTTGCCCAACAAAATTGGATGAGCCATCCCAGATCAAGTTCAAACGATAATAACTATTAAAACAACTTAACAAATTAGAAGCAGGGCAAGGGGTCACCCCATTCCAATCTGCACCAAAGACGACACCATAACTATGTAGGTTATCAATACCGTCACCCAATTGTGCTCGTGTTTCAATACTATATCCAGACCATGTGTATGGAACAGGAACCAATGGGCTAGCAATAATTGAATCCCAACGTCCACCTACTTTTAATTTTAATTTACCGCTTGTATAAGAAATACTGTCGTTTGTATCATCCGTATCGTGACGACGAATAGCCCAACCAGAACTACTATCTTCAAAGAAATCCGCATATACTCCAAATTGAGTTACCACATTTGACCATTTGCTAACTTGTCCATCCTTTAGGAAACGAACACGATAGTAAAATTGAGTGTCCTTAAATGACGGTATATGTGTAACAGATTTTGAAGTTGCAGAACCAGCATTGTACAATGTTGGATTAGAAAAGTCAGGACTGTTTGATTCTAGTAATTCGTAAGTTCCCCCAGCAATATTAATATCTTCCCATGTGACCAAAATATTATAAGTGGCATACTCGTTACCACTCGTAGGCACACCTGCAGAAAGTAAAGTTGGTGTGGGTAGAGGTTGAAAAACAACAGGTAAATAGAATGTATACGTTGTTACTTCTGTAACTTCAATACCATATTCAGATGTGACAATAGATCCACTTAAATCTGCTTCTGCAGTATTTGTAATAATTGTTCCAGGAGAAACGGTATCAGTCAATGTTGCATTAAAGTGAATTGTGGCTGATGAACCTGCACCAATAGTAGCACCCCAATTGAGCACATCGCTCGTGATATTAAATGATTCTGAAATCACTCCACTTGCATCAGGAATATCCACAGAATTAATATCTATCTCAAATTCTGTGGGAACGGTATCAGTCAATAAAACACCTGATGCTGTTGTCCCACCA
>JBNKHS010000057.1:0-14406 GCA_050290485.1 Promineifilaceae bacterium (SeqCode)
AAGTGGTGAGTATCGTGTCGAAATCCATATTGGTCGGGATAGTCCCCCAGTGGAGACTGTTTATTTTACTGTTGAAGAAGTTGACCTAGTAGTTATTCCCGCACAACCTACACCTGAAGGCCATAAAAATATTGAAAATGCACCCTTTTTAGAAGTTCCTTTTGCATTTGACGAAATTTGGACAATAGATGGGGAAGAGTGGCGAATTAACGAAGCTAAAATTGTATTTTTAAGCGATGCAGAATTATTTGTTGTGGTGGTTGAAACTGACTTAGATCCATCAGCCTTTTCAGAAGAAGAATTAGAAGACTTAACAAGACCTGTTGCTAAATATGCGCTTGAAAATGATTATTGGGATCAAGCACGACAAATTCAAATTAATGGTAAGACCTACCAATTGGATGAACCATTGGCAATCACTTTAATAAATCCTGATAATCCAGGACAGGGAAATCGAGCCAGGTTTGATATCGAAGAACTTCTAAAATCAGAGTAAATCAAGCAATGGCTAAGGAAACGTAAACCTGATTTGCAAGATCGCAATCCTTGATAGAAGAGCTAGGCAAAAGGTTGCGTATCTTGAAGGCGAAGTTCCCAAACAAGCCGCCTTCAGAAGCTGAATTTTTCAGATACTTTTATACATATTTGCAAATGATACAAATGGTTGTGGGAAGAGGAAAACGGCCGTACTGATAGTTAACCAAAAGCAATGAATCACAAAACAAGGATTTTTGCACCAATCATAATTTCAATGCTACTCATGCTGTTTTTGAGTGGGATTGCCAGCTGTACTCCATCTATAGGAACCAAAAATCCAACACCAATAACCGTACCGGATTCGGATCCATTACCTTCATTTCTGCGAGAGGTTCGTCCACCACCGTCAAGCAGCATCAACGAATTGGACTTCCTGAGGCTGATAAAGGAAGAAGGAAATGTTTTTGGTGGACCGCCACCACCGGCAGTTGAGGTAACAGGTTATCGTTCTAGTGTGTGTGTTGATCTTGATGTCGAATCGTTAGTAGAACCAGGAGATTCTCTGGTATTTGACGAGGATGTCTTACCACGAACTAAAATGGTTGTGGATGACAAATTGCTTACGGATAGAGCTGATACAGAATACCTTATTGTGATTGAACCAGGACCAGACTGCCGCTGTTTTTATGATTGTGAATCGTTTGATGGAAGCGAATGGTATGTTGATTATGTTTCACCAGAAAACATAGGTTGTTGGTTTTGGCCTGGTTTTTGGTCATGTTATTCAGTCGACTTAGAGCCCGGTTTACATACGGCAACTTTTAGTTTTGAAAAATCATCTGGTAACGTTGCAGAATACAGTTGGTATTTTACAATTACAGAATAAATTCAGATAGTTTGGCTAAGTTAAAACGGCTATATTTTTGATGACGCTCAATTGAGTAACATCAAGACGGGAGCATTTTTACAAATACAATGAAATTTATTATCTTGCTAATCGTCGTCTTCATTATTGTCATGGTCATTTTCGATAATTTCATAAATTCCCGTATCAACCCTAAGTGAAGGAAAGTGCTTCAAGAATTTGCCGAATTTTATAACTTACAAAGTGAATCTGGTGTTTTTGTAGGAACTTACCATTACAAATCGAGTTTTGTTATCGAAGTATGCAATTAAATGAACTAGACATTGTAGCTAATATCTTATCTAAGCTTGCAATTACTATAGAAGATTTTGATGCGGATGTATTAATTTAATAACGAAAGGTTTCGGTAAACCGGGTTATCGTAAGCTAAAACATTGATTGAAAAAATACGTCATGATCAATAACGATAATTCCATTAGTAGGTTTTAGCGAAAGGTTCAAATCTTATGAGCAAATCAAAATTCATTTTCTTAGTCATTCTATTTGCTATCAGCGGAGGTATGCTTGGATGGTACTTTTCTGGTCAGGAACTGTCGATTGATATTAGTGAAATTTTTGGCCTTGGCCTCGCATTTTCACTAGGCTGGGGTACAGTTAATTTGATAAAAACAAAAGTTGAAGGACGCCCGATCGTTCTGAAGCATATTATCTTTATATACCTGCTTTCTTTTGCTGCTGCTTCGCTTTTATACTTTTTAGGTTCTTTATGGGCTATTTTTAGTCAAGGAGTTGGCGCAATTTTAGGTATGGTGTCTTGCGCAATCGTTGGCATTATTGCAGGTCTATATGATTTGAAGAAAGATAACTTAAAGAAGAATGAAGTTGGTGAACTAATTTAAGCTAACCCTTTTTTGTTAGCTATTTGGAATTTTAAAGTATAGTAATTTCAAGTTTTCTAATCAGTACACAATCACCTATCAAATCAAAAAAAGGGCTGATTCATGTAAATCAGCCCTTTTCTATTTCTTTCTTGGAAGTGTGGAAAATCGGGCTTTTGGTTGACTAACGCACGATTCTGCACTTATTTTTTACTCTAGCACCCCCCCTGTTACGACGTTGAGAGGGTTGCGTCGTGGGGTGTTTTTGCAATAGCCTAAATTCACAAGCTATGCTTAAATCATGACACCGAAAAAGTTGAGGTGAACCATGAGACGTTTTTATCTAGTTTTGCTTGTTTTATTGCTTTTTGTTGTTGCGTGCCAATCGGAAGAAACGCCTGAACTCTCTGCGGAAGAGATTGTGGCGAATACGGCCGTTCGCATGGCAGAGACAGATGGTTTTCGTTTTCGTATTGTGCAGGATGGTGCTTTTGTCTACGTCGATCCCGATGGCATTTTGGCCTTTCGCAGTGCCGAAGGGGTGTACACTGCGCCCGATAAAGCCGCCGCTTCCGTCAAGATCATTGCCCCCGGCCTCATTACGGATGTCGAAGTGATCAGCATTGGCGAGACACAGTGGCAAACCAACGTCCTCACGCAGGCGTGGGAAAAACTGCCGCCCAATTGGGGCTTTAATCCCACTGTGTTGTTTGACGCCGAGATAGGGTTACAAGCGATATTGGCACAAGATGTGACTGATTTGCAGTTTGAAGGTAGAGAGAGTTTAGCGGAAAGTGATGGGCCAGAGGGTGAGTTCTTGAAAGTGTCGGGTAAGGTAGCTGGTGAGCGCTTGTTGGAAATGAGTGGTGGCTTGATCGGCAAGCAGCCCGCTGAAATCACGTTATGGGTGCAGCCCGAAACGTTTGAGCTGATACGCATCACCTTAACGGAACCCGTGCCTGATGCAGAGGAATCGAGTAACTGGGTTGTTGATTTTGCCAATTATGATCAGGTGGTGGAGATTGAGCCACCAATTGAATAAAATCGCTTTGGAGATTGGAGATTGGGGATTGATTTCCAGCCCCCAGTCTCTAATCCCTAGCCTCTAGAGCCGTTTAATAATGTAGATCCGTCCCCATTTGCCGTGAATGTAAACGGAATGACCGGTCATCATTTCAAGGGTGGGGATTTGGCGTAGGGTGTCTTTGACTTTCTCGTAGTTGGTGGTGAAGAGAATAAGACGGCCGTTTTCCTTGAGCACCCGGCCACACTCTTGCAAAAAGGGAAGATAAGGGGCATTGTTTGCCGCTAAATCAACAAGCAACTTTGTTGCCGACCCTTCTTCCAGCTTGGCATCAAGGAAATTTTGTTTTTCGATGCGCACATTTTTGGGTGCTTCTTTGCGTTGTTTTTGCAAATTGGTTTGCGTCAGGTTGTACGCAGGGCGGGTTGCCGCCAAACCCATCATCTGTTGATAAGGTCCTGCCAGACGACGCTCCATCAAAAACAAGCCATCTTCACTAAACGGAGACAAAACAATATCTTCCGCATCGGGCTCCGACAGGTAAGCCATCCCTGCGGCGACAGAAGGGGGCAGTTCCGTGCTTAATTCGACAGCACTGGAATAGGTCGTGTGCATATCTGGATCTGTCAGGCGGATGCCACACAAGATGGCTGAACCCAGCGCACTAATGGAAATTTCGAGACGTGGATTTTGTGAGGTTTGTTCCCAATCGGGATACCGTTTTTCCATGCCGATGGTGACGGCACGCATGAGATCATTTTTGTGGTAATGATATTTGCCTGCTAAACGGCCGTAAATTTTGAATGTCGGCACGCCTGGCTGTTTACGAAACTGCATTGCCTGATTGATGGCCACGCCAAACGCATCGGATTCCGCCACCAATTTAGTGACCTCACGCAAATCCTGTTTGGAGCGGGCGACTTTTTTAATGAGAAAGGCAAAAGCTGAGACAGAAACGGCCGTACGCAACTGTGCCAGCGATTTCGTTTCACCGCCTGCTTCAAACAACACAACCCCCCGCTTCTCTTTAACAAAAAGCGTTTCATTAAATGTGGGGTTTTGCAGGCGTGAACGAATCTCTAACCATGCAAAATTTTCAATTCCTGGCAATGTTTCTGCAAAATAACGCATTATATCTTCCCAAACCGATCTTCGCTGCGAGCACGGAAAATGAGACGAATGGGAACACCCGCATAGGCCCACTCATCCCGCAGCCGATTTTCTAAGTATCGTTTATAACTAAAATTGACCCACTCCGGTTTGTTAACAAAGAAGATAAAGGTCGGCGGCGCCACAGATGCTTGTGTCGCGTAGAAGAACTTGACTCGTTTACCTCCCTTACTTGGTGGGGGGTGAGCCGCAGTTGCTTCGCGCATAAATTTGTTGAGTGCACTGGTCGGTACACGCTGGTGTGCCGTTTCATAAATTTCGAGTGCTGTTTCGTAAATTTTATGAACACGTTGTCCCGTTTTAGCAGAAATAAAAAGCATTGGTGCATAAGGGATAAAATTGAGTTCGCGGTGTAGTTCATCTTGATATTCATAAATAGTAAACGCATCTTTATCTACCGCATCCCATTTATTTACAAGAACAACAACACCTGTTGCTTCATCCGCAATCATGCCCGCGATATGTGTGTCTTGCGCAGTGATCCCTTCTTCCGCATCAATCAAGAGCAAGGCGATATCCGCACGATCGAGCGCCTTCATGGCTCGCAGCACACTGTATTTTTCAATACCGGGATCGATCTTGCCGCGCCGCCGAATGCCTGCGGTATCGATGAGCGTAAACTCTTCACCATTCCACGTGACTTTGGTGTCGATCGCATCGCGGGTTGTACCTGCAATAGGGCTGGCAATCACCCGTTCTTCGCCAATGAGCTTGTTGACCAAAGTGGATTTACCCGTATTGGGCCGACCAAAGAAGGCGATTTTAATTGAATCGTCTTCGGCATCATCGGGATCAAAAGGCGGAATCGCTTCCACAATCGCATCAAGCAAATCGCCAGTGCCATACCCATGCAAACCAGAGATACCAATAACTTCACCTAAGGCCAATTCATAGAACTCGTACAAATTTTCTTGCAACTTGGTCGATTCTAACTTGTTGGCAGCGATGATTACTGGTTTTTTGGAGCGACGTAAAATGTCGGACACCTCGCGGTCAGCAGCGGTAACGCCTGCTTGTCCATCAACGACTTGGATAATGACATCAGCGTCTTGAATAGCCACTGTCGCTTGGGTACGAATCATTGGCAAAAATTGCTCGGAATCTTCCGAGAGGGGCTCAGTGTGCCATCCGGTTGTGGTTTCAATGCCCCCTGTATCGACAAGGGAGAAGGCAACCCCATTCCACTCGCCATCGGAGTAGAGGCGATCACGCGTGGTGCCAGCAACATCAGAGACAACGGCAAGGCGGCGGCCAATGATGCGATTGAATAGGGTAGATTTACCCACGTTAGGACGACCTACGAGGGCGACTAATGGTTTGATACTCATAATACGGATTCTTCTTTTCTAAAGTGAATTGGCTGGGGTTTCGCTGCTATTTGGGGCGGATGGTGCTGCGATACGGCCGTATCTGTCACACCTGAATCCAAATTTGACGTCACCTCAACTGGCCTATTATACCGCAATGAAGAATCATCCGTTATAGGAAGCGTATGAGAGATTTCGTTGGTGCTGGTAAGTGTGTTTGTGATTTGTAATGAAACAACAGAAGGTTGTATAGAACGCAGTTCAAGCCCACGCTGTTCGGGGAAGGTCACAACAGGTTCGACATTGTACATGCCATTTTCTAAACCAAACCCATCGACTGTCACCAACAATTCCTGTTCGGTAATCGTTTCTAAAATAGGAAGCGGGCCAAATAGCACCACACGCACAGATTCCGGTTCGACCATAGCCTCTTTTGCTTCAGAATCAATACCTTGGACGACAACGGGCTGGTTAAAACTCCTTGTGCTGCGGAATGGTTCGATTTGCACATCGACTGTGATTTCTTCGACTTCATCCAGTTGGATACCGTCTGGCAGTACGAGGGTAACTGGACCAGAAAATGACTCGGTCAATCCTGTGATGTCGATTGGTTCGGTACGTACCGTAAAGGGGACTTGTAATTGTGTGGGACGGCCTGTAACCAAAGTGGTATTCGGCCGTACCGTTGCGCTCAACAAACGATACCCTTGTGCAGGTTCACCGACGATATCTACCGAAATAATTTTTTCGGCAAAATCGGCCGACTCTTGAATTGGAATCGTTACTTGTACTTCACTTGCAGAAACATCTAAGTTGCGCACGCTGGCAACTTGCCCTTGACGGTCATAGAAGATGGGACGTGGATTATCGATAAAGGTTTGATTTTCATCGTTGAGAAAGACGGTAACTTGGGCAAAATCGAGGGCATCAACTTCCGACGCTTTGCCTGTGACGTTAATTTCTGCAGGTTCAACCAATTCAGTTTGTCGCGTATGTCCCCGTGCTTCTGAACCGCGAATGTCCACCTTAACAGGGAGAGAAACTGTTTTGAGTTCTTCTAGCAAAACATCTATTTCCGAAGGCGTGGCGTTCCATTGGATTTCTGTACTAGAAGATTCAATGTTAACTGGAATGGATTGTTGTTCCCCTATAACAACTTCACTTAAGTCGATAATCGCAGAAAAATCATCTTCTGTTAATTGCGTGACTTCAGAGGTGCGGCCTTCATAAGTGACGAGAATGTTTTGTTCAGGATTGGTAGGCTCAACGATGATCATGTTTTCATGTAAGCCAACATAGGTGGCCGGAATTTGCACAGATCGGCGCGTGTCAGGATCTTCAGCCTGAACAGCATTAAACCAAATGACAATGGCCAGTATGAGAGAGAGAATGAGGGTGGCTGTCCCTGATATGAAAGCGCGTACTTTTTTCATTCTTTATCCCCCAATGGATTTGGCTTGCTATTGAGGAAAATTTGTAGTTGATCATCTAGTTTAGTGGGGTCTTGGCGACGCAAGATACGGCCGTCTTGCGTGATAGAGATTTGCCCGGTTTCTTCCGAGACGACCACCGAAACGGCGTCGCTCACTTCGCTAATGCCTAAGGCCGCACGATGACGCAGCCCCATTTGCCGATCCGACAAACTGCTGGTGGAAAGCGGCATCACACATGCTGCGGCCGCAATTTTATTCTCACGAATAATGATCGCGCCATCATGAAGCTCTGTTGTTTTGTTAAAAATTGTTTGCAATAACTCTGGTGACACTTCCGCGTTTAATTTAATGCCCGTATCAATATATTCTTGTAAGCCTGTATCCCGTTCAAAGACAATAAGTGCGCCATGACGCCGTTGCGAGAGGCGAATGCTGGCTTCTTTGATTGCATCAACGATCGGATTTTTATCATTACGACGGAATACATTGAGATATTGACTGCTGCGCCCCACTTGCTCTAATGCACGGCGCAGTTCTGGCTGGAAGATGACGGGGATAGAGAGAAGCATAATTGGAACGATAACGTTGACCATCCAACGAAAAGCAAACAGCCCAGGGATAGAGGAAAGCAATAAGATAATAATGGCAATGGCCACATAGCCACGCAGCACCTGTACCGCGCGTGTGCCGCGTATGAGCAAAAAGCCGCCATAAATGACGGCCGTGACCAAAAGAATGTCGAGGAGGCTAAGCCAGGTTAATTGGTTTAGCGCATTTCCAATATTATCCAGAGAAAGCTGGTCCATGGGAAGGCAATACTTTTATCAAATGACCAATACCTTCAAAATTTTTATAGGTTTGAAGGTATGTAATGATTACTGTTTTAATTGTGAAAGCAACTGTCGGTAGCTTTCGGCGTTTGGTGGATTCAAGGTCAAGATTTTTTCAATTGTTTGTACGGCCGCAGCAGAATCATTTGCTTCTAATTGTGCTTCACCCAATTTGTCTAAAATCTCAATAGCTTCATCCTTTTTCTTTTGTTGAATGTAAAGACGCGATAGACGTTCAACAAGGTTAGGGTCTGACGGACGCTGACGAACCATATCCTTGAGGATTCCAACTACCTTGGTACCACGTCCAGCGCGAACCAATTGTCTTAAATAGTTGTCTAACTCATTGACCGCATTGATGGGTTGTCCCACGCGATAGTAGAGATCGACCAAAGTGATTGCTGTGCGTTCATCATCGGGATCAAGGGTCCGCAGCTCTTTATATTCTGATAATGCGCGACGCCAATCAAGCCGTTGCATGTCAATTTCAGCCATTTGTTGCAGAAATTGCAGTTTCCATTCTTGGTCGGCGGAACCACGTGGCGCTAACTTTAGTGCCTCTTGATAAACCTCACGGGCTTTGTCTACCTGAGCTAATTGATAATAAGCGTCACCCATTTCTTTGTAATGTTGTAAGGCTTTATCAATTTGCCCATGCCGTTTAAGCATATCGATCAGGCGAGCACGGATGGCGGTATCTAAGGGTGTGAAGGTTAGAACTTGCTCATAAGCTAACATCGAACCATGAATATCACCGCGCGCATTATAGGTGTTAGCAATGGTAATAAATTTTTGGGCGGCAGCTTCTTGGTGGCCTTGTTTGGATAAAAGTTCACCAAGGCGAATATGAGCGGGCATATAATCGTAAGAAAGTTGAATGGCGCGGTAGATTTCCTCAACGGCCGTATCATACATGCCCCGTTTGTCATACTCTTGACTGAGGTACAAGGATTCTAACACTTGAGAAGAGCCAGCAGTTAGCATATCTCCTAAAGTCATCAACCCAGAATCGGAAAGGGCGTTTAAGCGAGATCGCGCATCTTTTGCTTTGTCTTCCCAGCCTTTGTGGCTAAAGAAGTCAACGAGAGCATTGGCAAAGTTACTGGCTTGATCATGTTCTCCTTGGGCAATTAAGCTGTCTGATAAGTTTTCGTAAAGTTCAATGAGACGATCTGCTTGCCCATGTTGAACCGTATCCAAGTCAACAATTTTTAGCACGTTGATGAAATGTTCAATGGCTTGTTCGATTTGCCCTTTAGCGCGATAGGATTCACCCAAGGCAAAGGAGCTTGCCAGCCGATATTCGTGATCATTAACGGAAATTTTGAATTGGTGGATGGCATCGTCAAAGCGAAGTTTGTTTTGGTAGAGCAAGCCCAAATTAAAATGTACCGCCGTACTATTGATGCCCACTTTCATCACATCTTCATAGGCGCTAATCGCTTCGTTGACCATATTTCGTTGTTGAAAATCAAGCGCTTTACTAAGCAAAGTCGTCGTTTCGATGGACATATCTTGCCCACCAAACAGTTCGCTGGCCAACTGTTCGGAGGCCATGCGTTGGGCTGTAGCGATGGGGGAAGCAGTAACACCTTTGCGCGCCGTCATCCCGCTTTTTTCGGCCAAAGCCTCGTCCATCATGTTAGCGAAGGCACTCATCTCCGCCGATTTAACGGCCGTTCCGCGTGATTTACCCCAAGGCTTGCCACTACGAATTGTTTCCATTGCAGTCAACACTTCTGCGTTGCGCGAATCTAGTTTCAAGGCGAGTTGACACGCTTGCTTAGCTTTATCTTTTTCCCCTTGGTTGTACAAAATACGGGCAATATCTAAATACTCACGAATCGCATTGGGCACAGAGCCTTGCTTTTCATAGACGGAGGCTAAGCGTTGGTGTGCCCGTAGCAAATTGGGTTCGAGGCTAATTGCACGATTCCAATTATCCATCGCTTCGGAGAGGCGTTTCCGATTCAACTCTAATTCACCAATAGCCATATAGGTTTTGCCTGCTTCCAACTGCAGGCCCAACTTTTCTTGCACTTGGGCAACTTGGCGTAGGTAGATAATGTCTCCTCGTGAATAGCGGGCGGCCAGCTTATAATTTTCTAGTGCTTTGCCAAGTTGGTTTAGACCTTCGTAAGACATACCCAATCCTGCATAAGGTGCAGGCTCTTTTGGAAACTCTTCAATTGCGACTTCAAATTCGCGGATGGCGTCTTTCCAATTTTGATCCCAACTATATGAATGACCACGATTGAGTGCATCTTCATATCGGCTACGGTTATTTGCCACGTGGAAGCCTCCCGTTTTGATATTCACTTACTCTGAATGAATGAGTGGAATAGTTGTTCAACTGTTTAGAATTATTTGTAAGCTTAACGAAGCTTAGAGCGCGTCGTTTCCTTGCATGAATAATCTTTTGCGGCTGTTTTATTGTGGTAATACAATGCTTGGCAAAAGTGAGAGTCTCTTCCAATGAGTTGATCTCCTAAAGTTTTGTTGGAAACGGCCGTAATTGTTTAAGCAAGCCCATACAATTTGTAAAAGCGGGAAACGATGATTTTATATTGAGGAACTTTTGTTTTTACAATCAATCATCCCTGATCTCTTACAAGCAAAAAGTATAGCACAGCCAAAAACAGAGGGAAAGTGTTGAGCGATAGGAAAGATGTGTTAATACGTGATTAAATTGGACATTGACCCATTTTAGGACCTTTAGGGGTGTCCCATTAGAAATTAAATAAACATAATACTTGACTCGCTTTTATGTTATGGTAAGATAATTCGTGCAGAGGGGATGTTGATATCAACGTCCCAAACAAGGGGGCATATAAGGTAGGTGCCGCATGGATTTTATACGTAATCGCCCTGAATTATCAGCGCTTATTGCTTTTATAATTGGTTTGGTTCTTGGTTGGATTATTCTTGGATGGTATGTTTTCCCCGTCAATTATGTTGATGGTCCACCCTGGCAATTACATCCAGCTTATAAAGGAACTTATATTGAAACAGCTGCCGTTGCGACTGCTCGTACGGGCAATCCCGCCTATGCACAAAATGCATTTCGTGATTGGCCTCAAGATACATTGACCGCAGACATTTGCGCCCAATGGTCAGCATCAACGGATCCTCAAATGCAAAATGCACTTGAGTCTATGGTTGGTGCTGTAGTTCCTGGGGCAAGCTGTGCAACAGGTGCTGCCGGAACACCAGAACAACCTGTCGATGAAACAGCAACGCAACCCGCGCCTGACGAAGGCGGTGGGCCTAATTTGTTGACGGTGCTTTTCCTTCTCTTGGTCTTGCTGGTTATTTTGGGTCTCATTTATTACGTGATCAGAAAACGCAACGCGATGATCAATGATGAACCTGTCAGTCGTTATGAGATGCCAGATGAAGCGCCAACAAGCATGGAAGTGGCTGAAGAAGGGGTTACGGCCGTTCCCATCGCACGATTCAACAGTACATATAGTTACGGGCGCGATAACTACGACGATTCATTCAGCATTGAAAACACCACCGGTGATTTCCTTGGTGAGTGTGGGGTTGGTATCTCCGAGTCAATTGGCACAGATACACCCAAAAACGTAACCGCTTTGGAAGTATGGCTCTTCGATAAAAACGATATTCGAACTGAAACCAAAGTACTGATGAGCGATCATGCTTTCTTCGATGAAGCATTAAAAGCAAAATTAGCGCCCAAGGGTGAACCTGTTTTGGCTCGAGAAAATGAAGTGATTGTGCTCGAAACGGCCGCATTAATCATCAATGCCGTTGTCAAAGAGATGCAATATGGTACAGGCGATATGCCCCCACAAAGCTACTTTGAAACAATCACCTTAGAAATTTCTGCATGGGCCAAAGAAGCAACCGCAGTAGATGATTATGATGACGATATGGTTGCTGACGATACCTCCACCCTTGATTTCGGTTAATTAAGCTTAAGCGGTACAAACTAATAAAATGAAAAGCCCGGCCAATTTTGGTCGGGCTTTTTTGTATAACTTTAACGCACTAATTTGTTTGTGAATGGGCACTTACGCACGATGATATGGGTCAAACAACTTTTCCCATTCCGCTAAAGCATACCGATCCGTCATGCCCGCAATGTAATCTGTGACAACTTGAGAGATAGGTTCTTTATCTAATAACTTTTGCGTGTCAGTGGGCAGCATCTTTGGCTCATCTACATAAGCCTTAAACAACTCGGTAATAAAGCGTTCCGCTTTGGTTTGCATCCGAATCAAACGATAATGGCGGTACATGCGATCAAGTAAAAACTTTTTGAGTTGACGCACTTTGGGACCAAACTCGGCAGAATAGCCAACTAAATTGCTCTCATGCTGTTGCACTTTTTCTACCGAATCAATCTTGTGCTTATTGATGTTGCTCATGGTGTTTTCGAGGACGTCGGTTACAGATTGACCAATCAGTTCGCGGATGATTTCGTGACGTGTAATGTGAGGAAGAGGTTGTCCGTTTTCCCAACCCACTATCTCTTTTAATTCTCGCCAGATTTCAAGATCGTTTAACTCAGCCATATTGAACATGCCCGCACGGATCCCATCGTCTAAGTCGTGTGCATTGTACGCTATTTCATCAGCAAGGTTTGCGAGTTGTGCTTCAATGGAACCACGCTTATCTGGCTCATATCCTTGGGCATCGCTTTTGTCGTAATCTGTTTCATGTTTAATCATGCCTTCGCGTGTTTCGTAGGTTAGATTTAATCCTATAAAATCAGGGTACCGTCTTTCTAGTTGGGTTACAATACGGAAGCTTTGCGTATTATGGTTAAACCCACCATTTGCTTGCAACAAATCGTTTAGTGCATATTCTCCTGCATGCCCAAAGGGGGGATGCCCCAGATCATGGGCCAAGCAGATAGCTTCGGTTAAATATTCGTTACAGCCCAAGCCACGGGCCATAGACCGACCAAGCTGCGCGACTTCTAAGGTATGGGTAAGACGGGTACGATAATGATCACCTTCGTAATAAACGAAAACTTGGGTTTTATATTCAAGGCGACGAAAGGCGGTTGTATGGATGATGCGGTCACGGTCTCTTTCAAAGGCGGTGCGGGTTGCCGATTCCGCTTCAGGGTGTGCGCGTCCTTTTGAATTGCTGCTTTTTAGGGCGTAGGGTGCAAGTGTTGCAAGTTCGATTTCCTCTAACTTGTCTCTTGTGTATCTATTCATTTACACTGTCTCCTATATATTGGTAAATAAATGGGTTGAATTGGATCTGTTTGATGGTTTGCTTTGTTGTGGTGGTAAATGACATAAAGTAACCGTTCAGATAAAATATAAACGACAGACTAAATTGCTGCCTATTGAAGTGCAAAGGAGGTAACAAGTTAACTTGATGCAGAATTTTCCCTTTGCACATCTCCCCAAACGGCTCATAAGTGTAACATAAAGTATTAAGAGGTATAAGATGCAAGAGCAAAAAACGCAAATTTCTGTGGTGATGTTGATTATTATCTTAGCCATTATTTTAGGGGCGTTTGTGTTTATTGTATTTTTGGTCATTCAAGGGAGACCTACGCCAGCAAGTACGGCCGTTCAGGTGGGGGATCAAACCGTTAATTTATCGGTCGATCCCAATAACCGCGTGGAAATCATTGGAGAGATTGTTCCTGAGCCTGTTGTCGAACCCGTACCTGAAGAGCCAGTTGTCGAAGAAGTGCCTGCAGAACCCGTGGCAGAAGAGGAGAGTGTCGTTTTAGAAGAGGCAACGGCCGTTCCTGTACCAGAACCGACAGCTGTTCCTGTCCAAGAGACACAAGGTGTTGGCGGAGCCGTTGGCAATATGTACATTTTTTCGCAGCATATCGTGCAGGCATCCGATACATTGTATAGCCTGGCAAAACAGTACAATACCACCATTCCTTTACTGGCTCGTTTTGGCACCGCAACCTTGGTTCCTGGACAATCGGTGACCATTACGCAAGCGAATCCAAGTTATTGCCCCAATTCAAGGTGGTACATTGCCCGCGAAGGGGATACACCGGGTGGTCTTGCCGCAACTTACGGCACAACATTAGATGTTTTAGATCAATTAAATGGATGGCAAGGAAATTACTCTGTCTTGGAAACGGCCGTAATTTGTGTGCCATAACAACAAAGATTGAAGGGTAAGATGGAATATTCAATCCGAATTAGCCGCGCGGAATTTAACGGCCGTATTCAGCAATTACACCAATATGTCAAAGAGCAACATCTTGTGGGTGTGGCACTCTTTGATAGCATCAATATTTTGTATTACACAGGCTTCGCCTTTATCCCCACCGAACGCCCCATCGTTTTTGTGCTCAGCGCCGGTGGTGAACGTGCCATGTTTGTCCCTCGTCTCGAAGTTGAACATGCCAAAACCATGGCTGACCTGGATCGGGTCGACTTTTATCTGGAATATCCCGGAGATCC
>JBNKHS010000058.1:0-14350 GCA_050290485.1 Promineifilaceae bacterium (SeqCode)
AATGCCGACAACCAATACGTTCATATCTTCTAAGCCGTTGGGATTACGGTAGTTGCGCGAATGGGTCGTTTCGCCATTAAATTGACCGGGGAAGTTGGGCAGTTTGGGATTCCAATGATGACCGTTGGCGACAAGTACGGCCGTATAATGCCGTGTCTCTTCCATACCAGAATCTAAATTGCGGATAGTGACATCATGGCCACCATTTTTTGCTGGGGCAACATGCATCACTCGGGTACGATAAGTGATCAGATCGCGAATGCCAAAATGGTCAGCATAGGCATCGAAATATTGAATGATCTGTTTGTGGTTGGGGAAGATAGGGTAATCTTCGGGCATGGGGAAATCGGAGTACTGCATTCGATCTTTGGAGGTATCAATGGTCAAAGAGTCATAGGCTGCAGAACGGCCGTTATCGTTGTTGTAACGCCAATTACCTCCCAACTGCGATCCCATTTCAAAGCAATCAAAGGGGATATTGTACCCCTTCAACGTTTTAACGGTGGTCATCCCAGATGCTCCCGCCCCGATGATGCACACTTTTTCATTTGTCATGAAGAACTTTTTCCATTGGCTTTTGGGCGCACTGTTGGTGCGCCCCTACAAGTGGTGATTCAATTTATGCAATTTCTTCTGGTTTGGCAAACATCCTGACCAACACAGGTTCACCTAATTCTGGGGCCCAACGCATGAGCTGGGGCACATCTCCGTAATGTTCGTCACGGATTTCTTCAGGGATAATGCGGAAAAAGGTGAGGTTGGCAGACGGCCGTTCCAATTGGTCAATCTCTGAGAAAACAGGAATCCAAGAGCCCGTGTTCACGTACCATTGTCGATAATTAGGCATGTTTCGCCGCGTCAAATTCTCCAGTTCCCAGCTGCGAGCAGCATGGTCATGTCCAATCACCAGATAACGCACTGGTCCAAATTTTGTCCCCGGTCGTTCATTCAACAAATTGGCGACACGCTCCGCGGCGCGAAACAGGTACGTGCTGGTCAATACGTTTTCAATTGAGTTAAACAAAATAACGCTGCCTAGTGCTGACAAAATAATGGCAACCAAGGCGAGCAAAACAAAACCCCAACTGCCAATTGCAATCATCCGAATGAAGACAATCAAGAAAATGAGGCCTAATAAGGCAAGCGCAAATGCACCAATGCCCCGCCACGTCGTTTGCTTGCCAAAATCCGCCATCTCTTGCCGAATGCCAGCCTGGATTTGCATATATCTTTCCCAAAATTCAGTTGGCTGTGTCCGCCCATCCTGATCAATTTTGACATATTTGATGACCTTTTTGACATTCTTTTTGCGCATTTGTACCGCTGTACGCACATAATCCGGCAGGATGCTCAAAATAAAGCGAATGCCTTGGGCTGGTGCATTGCTCAAAATCCAGATTACGTAACGGGACATCGGTTTCAAATTATCAGCAAAGGGATGCACTTCTTCAACTTTGTTGAAGAAATAGCGCACCAGAAACGAACCTTGTGGTAAATCAATAACACGTTCATTGCGAACTGTGATGATTGGTTTTTCAAAATCTTGGAAAGCGTTGGCTGGATCATATTGGCAACCATGTTCTACAAAAAAGAGATCGGGTTCGTAATAAAAATGTGGCTCAACCTTGATCGCTTTACGTAATAAATCTTCTGAAAGTGTGTCTGGTAAATCAGCTTCTTGCGGAAAGATTGATGGCTGTTGCTGCCAATGCTCATATGCTTCGGCTACGCAGTTGCGGAATGCTTCATGAACGACAGGCCACACCAATTCAATATCGTGGTTTCCCTTTAACAACACAATTTCATAGCGCTCATGGGCGACAAACCAGGCCAATGCTAAGAAGAACAGCGGATGGCCTTGGGCTACTTTCTTCAACTTCCAAACTGTAGCTCGTTCACTTGTCCCTAAACCAAATTTCTTTTCGTTATCTGATAACTCCCGATCAGGGACAACTTCTGAAAGCTCTTTTTTGCTAGGCAAGGTGGTCACTTGCAAAAAATCAAACAGATCGCCATTGAGTACCAACTTCCATGGCTTCCCATCCCCCTTGGCACTCATTTGAACATGATAAAGAATAAATTGGGCAAAGGCATCATCCTGAAAAAAGTTCTCATTGCGATGGGTTAAACCTGTACGCGGATCACGCCCTTCTCCGATGTGAAAATCGCTAACAAAGAGAAAATTATGTGTCGAATTCATCAGAAATTCCTTATGATTGTGTGCGGGATAAAGCATTTGAGCCTTAGGTTTAATCAAAAAGCGTTGAAGTTGTTTAGCATGAACCTAAAGCAATTTTAAGCGTAGGCAAAGTATAGCATATCCGTGCATTGGCTGAAAAAAAGGGTTCAGCTACAATGCACAATTGGTGAATGTATTGTGGCATGTTGCATGTTGCAAGGCGCAAGTTGCTATCAAAAGTCATAACATGCCACATGTAACTTGCAACCTGCGACCAATAAAAGCACATTACCTTGTGAGGAATCTCTATGAAGAACTTAATGGTTACTGGTGGGGCTGGCTTTATCGGCTCCAACTTTGTTTTGTATATGCTGGATAAATATGAAAATTACAATATCATTGTTTATGACAAGTTGACCTATGCGGGAAATTTAGACAATTTACTCGATATAAAGGATGATCCCCGTTACAGCTTTGTCCAAGGTGATATTTGTGATGCTGTAAAAGTTGAAGATACGATTCAACAATATAACATTGATACAATTGTCAATTTTGCCGCAGAAACGCACGTCGATCGTTCGATTATGAATCCTGATGCGTTTATTCAAACGGGCGTTTATGGCACGTATGTTTTATTAGAAGCTGCACGCAAGTTTGAGCTAGAGAGGTATCATCAAATTTCTACAGATGAGGTTTATGGGCATATTCCTGCGGGACATTCCAGTGTGGAAACAGACAAGCTGGATCCGCGCAGCCCGTATGCAGCCAGTAAAGCAAGTGGTGATTTGCTCGTCAATTCCTATTTTATTACCTATAACCTGCCGGTTACCCTGACACGTGGTTCAAACAATATTGGCCCTTACCAATACCCTGAAAAAGTTATTCCCCTTTTTGCTACCAATGCTGTAGATGATCTGTCGCTGCCTGTTTATGGAGATGGTCGGCAGATGCGTGAGTATCAATACGTGGTAGATCATTGCGAAGCAATTGATCTTGTGCTGCATAAAGGTGTCCTTGGCGAGGCGTACAATGTTGGTACGGGTGAAGAGATGGAAAATATGACAATGGTTGAGATTTTGCTCGATACGTTGGATAAACCGCGCTCGCTCATTGAACATGTGAAGGATCGTGAAGGACACGATCGTCGCTATAGTTTGAATATTGGCAAAATTAAGGATTTAGGCTGGACACCGCGTCATACACCAGCGGAAGCAGTGGCTAAAACAGTGGCATGGTATCGTGATAATGAATGGTGGTGGCGCAAAATTAAAGAAGGTGATTTCAAGGATTACTACGAAAAACAGTATGGTCATCGTTGGCAAAAGCAGGAGGGGTAATGCATTACTTTGGAAAAGTGGCAAGTGGCAAGTGGCAAGTGGCAGGTAAGTCTAACGGGAAAAGCGTGGCAACCTGCGATCTGCAACATGCAACGCTATATGTACTTTTGTTTTTTCTATTAACTTTATTGCTCACCGCGTGTGGCGGTGAGGAGGCAACGGCAACCCCACCAATTGCGGCGACGGATACGGCCGTTTCTGAGCCTGAGTCTATAGTCGAACCAGAAATTGAACCGACAGAGACGCCAACCGCTACCGAAGAGCCTGTAGAGTCCATAGAAGAACCTTCAACATCAACGCCACTGCCTGTAGAAGAACCAACAACAGAAGTGGCTCCCATAGAAGACCCGACACAAGAACCGCAAGAAGGTTTGACTTTCGATGCGGTACCTGTGGATTCACTCAACTTTGAGTTCATCACCGACGAATTTTATAGTCCAGTACATCTGACCCATGCTTTTGATGATCGTTTGTTTGTGGTCGATCAGTATGGTGCAATTGGCATTATTAAAGATGGTGTTGTTTTAGAAATACCGTTTTTGGACATTGATGATCGGGTGAGTGATGATGCCAACGAACAAGGGTTGTTGAGTGTTGCTTTCCATCCTAATTATCAGGAAAACGGCCGTTTCTTTGTTAACTACACCAACAATAATGGGGATACAGTTATTTCCCGTTTTGTGGTTAGCGCTGATCCGAACGTGGCAGATGCGGATAGCGAAGTGATCTTAATGACGATTGAACAACCGTACGGCAACCACAACGGTGGGCAAATCGCGTTTGGGCCTGATGGCTATTTGTACATTGGCATGGGGGATGGCGGCAGCCAAGAAGATCCACATGAAAATGGGCAGAATGCCAAAACGCTGCTCGGTGCTTTGCTGCGCATCGATGTTGATGTTGCTGATGATGCCCCTATCGCCTATGCAATTCCGCCCGATAACCCGTATGTGAATGATGAAAACGGCCGTAATGAAATTTGGGCGACTGGATTACGCAATCCTTGGCGCTTTAGCTTTGATCGTTTGACAGGCGATCTATTCCTTACTGATGTGGGCCAGGACAATCTCGAAGAACTTAATTTTCAACCTGCCAACAGCAGCGGTGGCGAAAATTACGGTTGGAATATTATGGAAGGCACCAGTTGCCTTTTCGGTTCCAGCTGTGACAATACAGGGATCACACCCCCTATTTTTGAATATGATCGCAGCGGCGGGTGTGCTGTTACGGGTGGTTACATTTATCGTGGAACTGCATACCCTGAACTAACAGGCAACTACTTCCTTGCTGATTTTTGTACAGGATATGTATGGAGACTCTTTGCAGAAGAAGATGGCTCATGGACATCTGACCTGATTGCTGAGACAGATCTCAATCCATCAAGTTTTGGTGAAGATGCGAATGGCGAGCTTTATATTGTTTCGCGTACAGGTGATATATATCGCATCACGCCTTAGTAGTAGCTGCTACATAAGAATAGGTTTGAACAAGGGGCATAAGGAAAACTTATGCCCTTTTTTTATTGTCTAGCAGATAGGAAAGTGGTTTAATATTCTTGTTGACAAGCTTTGATTTGTATGCGGAAACAAGCAAATTCTCTTTCATGGTCGCACCCACAATTAATCATACACTTCAATCATATCAGTAACGGCCGTATTATTTAGCCGCATCTCCTCAAACAAAGTGCTCATCTAGCTTTAGCAGTTACTGACAACGGTCAGCGTTTCTTATTACAGACATATAAATCATAACATCCAGAGCATAACGTAATCTAAAAAGGAGAAATAATCATGAGACGTAGACAAGAACGACGGGAAGAAAGACGTGAAGATCGTGGTTTGGGTCGTCGTGGCGGTGATGATAAGAATCGGTATCAGATGCGTGAGAAATTAGTCTCCATTGGCGATGATTTTTGGATTGCCGATGAACACGGGCAAAAAATGTTTAAAGTTGACGGAAAAGCATTACGTATACGGCAAACGTTGAAATTTGAAGATGCACAAGGCAATGAAATTTACAAAATCCAAGAACGCATGATGCGGATCAAAGATAGTATGGAAGTTGAGGATGCCAACGGAAATCGCGTTGCAATGGTCAAAAAAGCGCTCATTTCCCCTGTCCGTGATCGCTTTACGGTAAATCTGAAAGGGGGGCCAGATTTGCACGTTAAAGGCAACATCCTTGATCATGAATACAGTATTGGTGAAGGTCGCGACAAAGTTGCTCAGGTATCTAAAAAATGGTTTCGCATTCGCGATAGTTACGGTGTCGAAGTAGAACCGGGACAGGATGATTTGCTTATTTTAGCAGTAACCGTGTGCATTGATCAGATGGCACATTGATTGGTTAAGTCATTGTCAGGGAAGAGGAAGCTATAAAAAGCCTCAATCTTAAATAGGAGAAAATCATATGGCACAAGCAGTTCAAAAAGGTACAATCAGCGAATCAAGGATCAAGAGTTTCATCGCCCAAACATATCTCCTGATGTCTATTGGTTTATTGGTTACGGCAATCGTCTCCACGTGGGTCAGCACAAATCTAGAGCTGCTATGGAAAATTAGCACCAATCCATGGATTGCATTTGGCTTGTTTATCATCCAAATTGTCATTGTGGTTGCTTTGAGTGCTAAGGTAATGGATCTAAATGCTGGGGCAGCAGCATTGCTATTTTTGTTCTATGCAGCCCTAACCGGATTAACAATTTCAACTATCTTTTTAGTTTATACACAACAGCAGATAGCCTCTGTGTTTTGGATTACCGCTGGGACGTTTTTCATCAGTAGTCTAGTTGGGTTCATCCTCAAAATAGATTTAGCCAAAAGTGGTGGCATCATCTTTATGCTCCTTTGTGGCTGGAGCTTGGCTTGGTTATTTAGCCTGATCTTTTCTCCCAACTCCAATTTCAACTGGACGTTGAATTTTATTGGGATCGCGCTTTTTGTTGGACTTACTGCTTGGGATGCAGCTACTATTAAACAAATGGCGCAACAAGTAGATACACATCCGGCACGTGGCGGACTGATCGTCCTTGGTGCATTAAAGTTATATCTAGACTTTATTAATTTGTTCTTGCTTTTGTTACGTGCATCTTCCAGAAACTAAATATTTATCTTTTCAGGGATGGTTACCTTACCATCCAATATGAATTAGAGGTTGAAGTTGAAAACGGCCGTAAACGGACCAAAACTGATTGCTAAAGTTAAGTTTAAAGATTTGTCATTCTACAGTTTGCATTTCATTAAAAAGGCATCACCTTTATCGGCATATTCCACAAAGCCCTGTTGCCGATATAAATTGAGGGCGTAATTATCTTTGGAGACCATGAGGCTTATATTTTGAATCGACTGCTTTGATGCATGTGCAACAAGCCAACCGATGAGCTTGGTTCCAATGCCTTGATGGCGATAATGAGGGTGGACACCAATGACCAAAATTGGTGTGGATTCGTCTATGTAGCCACGATCAAAAATACAACAAAAAGGGCTAATTTTGATGCATTAGCCCTTTTCTCTGGTAGCCCACTTTTCGATGTTGAGAGGGCTGCGCACTAGACTCCCAAACGTAGATTGTGGGTGTGGATGAGTAACGGCCGTATTCCACAGATACGGCCGTTTTTTATGTATAATCAGCGCGACAAACAAAGACAAAGGAAATGAACAATGGAATATACGACCTATAAACAACTCGACCAAGCGGTTGATGAACTGTACGCTACGCAACAATTTAACGAAGCAATTGAGCTTCTTACCCAAGGAGAAGCCTTATTTCCCGACAACCTCTATGAAATATTACTTTATAAATTTTTCCTATTTATGGCCCTAGACGATCATGATCGGTGGCTGACTGCCTTGGAGACAATGGTCGATAATAATCTGTTCACCGGATTGGAATGGGAGATGTTTAATCCGATTCGGGATAATCCGCGCTTCAAAGTGGTCGTCGCGAAGAATGCAGAACTGCGAGCCGCCGCACAAAAACAGGCACGCATGACGGTTCAAGTGCATACACCAGCAAATTACACGCCTGAGCAAGTCTATCCCTTATTCATCGCTTTGCATGGGGATGGTCATAAAGTGATCGATTTCATCGACAACTATTGGCCGACAGAAACCATTTTGGCACAAGGATTCATTCTCGTCTATGTTCAATCTTCACAAATTGTCACCAGTGGCGGGTATGGGTGGACGCTCGATTATGCCACCACAAGAGCTGATGTAAATGCGGCTTATGAAGCGGTCGCTGCTGAATATGCCATCGACCACGAAAACATCTTGATTGGCGGCTTTTCTGGAGGGAGCATTGCCGCAATTGAAATCACAATGGCTGATACAATTCCTGTTAAAGGGTTCGTTTCTTTGTGCCCCAGTTTGAAGCCAGCAAGCTTTACACCAGAAAATGTAGCTTCAGCAGCCCAACGCGGGGTACGCGGTGTTCTGTTTGAAGGGGAATTAGAAGGAGATGTGCCTGCAGAGCAAGAAATGGTCACCGTGATGCGTGAAGTGGGCTTTCCCTATCAATTTATACTCAATCCTGGCATTGGGCATGCCGCTCCTGCAGATTTTCCGCAAAAGCTGGTTGACGCCATTGCGTTTATTAATGGAAGTGCTGCCTAATGAGTAAATCAATAAAGGTGATGGTCATCTTTGCCCATCCTGATGAGGGGGAAATTTACGCGGGTGGGGTGTCAGCCTTGTATGCGCAACAAGGGCATGCGGTCAAGTTTGTCTCTTTAACCAATGGCGACGCGGGTCATTACGCCATGGCTCCAGCCGCATTAGCCGCGCGGCGTTACCAAGAGGCGATGCACGCTAAGGAGATTTTGGGGTTAGCTGCTTACGAGATTTTAGATTATCACGATGGTGTGTTGCAGAATACGGCCGTTATCCAAGAACAAGTCGCCGATCTCATTACTGATTGGCAAGCGGATATTGTTTTTACTTTTTATCCCGCGCAGGGTGGGCACAACGATAATATGACTGCGGGCTGGATTGTGCGCGAAGCGGCCCGTTTGCTCCCCGAAGACACCTTGCCCGTATTCGCCTACATGCGTGACTTCCACACGTCTCAATTTGCGTACCTCTCCGATATTGCGATCATCATCGACGCAGTTTGGCCCACCAAGTTAGCTGGGTGTGGTGCTCACGAATCGCAAGTGTTGGAATACAACCCCAATCTGCTGGGTGTTCTTGAAGAAGTTCAGGCAAGCCAAGAGAAGCAGACACAATTCTTGTTTGACAATACCTATGCTTTTAGCCACATACGCCCCGATAATCTGCCCGCGTTGCAGCATTGGTATGGTGCAGAACGCGCAGCCACGGCTACCTATGTCGAAGCATTTGAGTGGGCAGAATTTGGTCGCCAAATCACACATGATGAGGCAAAAGCACTGCTTCCTTTGTTGGTAGATTGAGCGTGATTCGGAAACGGCCGTATGCCAACAAAGCCTACGCCAAACGACCACTCTGGCATTATGTTAAGTTTCTGCTTGCATTAAAGTATCGCAAAATATCAACTGTCGGGTTAATGCCGTAATGATGTCGCCTAAATAGCGGATTTCTGCCGTATCGAATTTTTCCCAACCTAATTATGATGAAAATATCTAAGTAAATTCCGGAATTTACTTTCAGGAGAACGAAAAAGGGTCTAGTTTGTTTTAATTTAAGCTCCTTTTCGTTCTCCACTAACAACCACAGGACATTGCATGAAAATAAATGTAGCGTTATTGATTAAATTGCGAAAGGAACGCGCTTGGACGCAAGAGGAGTTGGCAAAGATTGCTGAGCTTAATTTAAGAACTGTGCAACGGATCGAAAAAGATGGCGTCGCTTCCTTGCACTCCAAAAAGTCATTAGCAGCTGCGTTTAATGTTGATGTTCATGACCTAGATTATGAGGAATTTTCAATGTTAAAAGAATTAGTAGGTAAAACCGTTTCGATACATATTCCCCTAACATCCATCAATGTGGATCAAGTGAAAGGTGAAATTTTAAGGGCTGATGACAGTTGGATTGAAATTAAAACCAAGAAAAGTATCGAATATATAAATACGGCGTTTATCAAAAGAATTGTCGTTCCATCATAGAAGAACTTTTTTCGATTTTATTGTCACCAACATATTTACAAAGGATGAGACTTCACATGGGAAATGGAAATTCAAGATTAACAATTAGAACAAGTTTGGCTATCGGCTTTGGATTAGGAATTACGTTTGGCGCAGTTGTTGGCGCGATTACGGGTAACCTTGGATTTTGGGTTGCTCTAGGGCCAATCATCGGGGCTGGCATTGGTGCTGCTGTTGGGGCGATATCAGAAAACTTAGCCTGAGGGGTAGCCTCAGTGTGATAAAATACGGCCGTATCCATTTTGCAGATACGGCCGTTTCTTATTTAGGCTTTTCCGTTGCGTTTGCTAAATTTTAGCTGTACCAACAAAGCTCCCAACGCCACCAAAATCAATCCCACAATTTCCAGTCCCGTTAACGTTTCGCCCAAGAATAACCACGCCAAAATCGTAATTTGAATGAGCATCGTATTGTTGATCACACTCGATTCCATCGCTGACAGCGTGCGCAAGGTGTGGTTCCACAGCGTAAAGGCAAAGGCGGTATTGACCACGGCCAACCACAAAATGATGGCCCAACTTTGTAAGTTTAAGGTGGGTAAGGGTTCATTGAACAAGCCAAGCCCCAATAAACAGATGGAGCCAATGCCCATACTGACCAAGGTCACCGTGAGCGGATGAATCCGTGCGTGACGGTTAATACCACGCCCCACAATACTAGAAAGCGATGTTGCTAAAATATGAATCACAGCAATCACGTACCCAACTGCTTGCCCCGCAGGGACGACAAATGGATAGAAAAAGAGGAAGGCTCCACTGATAAAAACCATCATGCCAATCCACTGTAAATGGGTGGGGATTTCATGGAGCAGAAAGATACCGAAGATAGCCACAATTACGGCCGTTCCATTCAACATGATGCTAAACGTAATGGCTGGCAAATAGGCCAAGCCGATAAACTGCGTCCCTTGCGTAATGGTGTAGTACAACAGCCCCAATCCGACTAAATTGCGCCAATCCTTGCGCGAAAGTGAACGTAGCGGCGTTGTCGATTTTGTACGTTGATAAAAAGGGATGAGCACCAAAAACGCCAGGAAATAGCGTAACCCGGCAAACGTCATGGGGGGAATATCTTGGAGTCCAAATTTAATAAAGACCCAAGAGGTAGACCATAAAAATGTAACGAATAATGCTTGTAAAATAGCGCGAACACGCGGGGACAAAGTAGATTGCATCACAGACCTCCAAAATAGATAGACATGAATAAATATCATGCCAACCTACCCCTCCTGGCTTTTATCCCTTAAGGTACTACGCCGACGTTTCGGCTTCTGTGACGCTCGGTCCGGACCTGGTTGAGAGCAACTAGCGGAACCCTAGACACCTGATTAGCAACGAAAAGTATATCTCATGGTGCGCATTTCGTCACAAAATAATTGACTTGGTTATCTGCTTTTATCTATACCAGATGAGCTGCTTTCAGATATGGATCATTC
Organism: Promineifilaceae bacterium (SeqCode); assembly: GCA_050290485.1. Classification (GTDB taxonomy): domain Bacteria; phylum Chloroflexota; class Anaerolineae; order Promineifilales; family Promineifilaceae; genus JBNKHS01. The sequence goes on from JBNKHS010000058.1 coordinate 11,073, forward strand.
TCAGGATCATCTGGTGTGTATCCTTTACAACGTGGTAACCCACCAAATCTCGTCGGTTCTCGACTTGCAGATGGTGTTTTTTCTTTATTCCATGGGGCAGGCATGCGCATGAAGATGCTGGCTCCGATAAGTGCTAATGTTTGTAAGGCGATGAAGATGAGGTAGTTTTGGTAGATGGCAAAGAAAGTTAAACACAAGGTCATGTTAGGAATGTGGGTAAGAGGAACCTTGAGTTTGATTGACTTGGGGCTGTCATGTTCGGGTGAGATGTAGATATCCCAATACATGTCCATGAGGAACCATTGGCAGATGGTAATGAATACATAGGTGAGTAACCAGGTTTGCCATGTTGCCCAAGTAGGACCAATTATCTCGGAAATGTGCCAAAGCGATAAAAAGAGCTGCCCAAAAGCTGAACCCCAAAGCAACCCATAGATGATTTGGGGAATAAGATCGAGTTTGCGGTCGAAACGAATCGTATATCGTGCCCAAATACCCCAGTAGGCAAATAAGATAAAAACAAAGAGTCCACTAACCCACAGCCACCAAACTGGGTTGGCAAGTTGTTTTTCTGTGGCAATCGGGTTGGTGATAGTCGCTTCCATGACGTCTGTGGCCCATGAAAGTAGATAGAGAAGGCAAAAGAGGATACCGGCGCGTAACCAAGCTGCTATGGGGACGAATTCAGTTAATTCCAGCTTTTGAATCTCTGGGGTGCGATAATTGCGACGATAGGTGATGAACAAGATGAGCATCAGGATGGCAATACCTAATGCAAAAAGGTCGAGTGGGGTCATTGGGGATCTACCTTGTGTATATTAAGCCGAGTCAATTATAGCAATGTTATAACATTAAAGTTGGAAGCACAAATTGCGGATTTTGTTTACGGCCGTATCTGTTTTGTATAATTTATGGATACGTTGCTGCCTTCAATTTGTGTCTTTACTTAAATCAATCACACGCTTGGAAATATCATGAAAAAATTCTTGCAAATTCTCTTATCTATGGTTGTTCTGTGTGCAGTTTTATTTCCACCAACTGCACCTGCTTTTGCTTGTTCATGCCCGATAAAAGAGGAGTTTGATCAGGCGTTTGCTGAAGCGGATGCTGTTTTTCGAGGTACGGTTCGTTCTGATTTTGTCCCAATTACATTCCCTGGCATGGAACGGGTTCATTTTTTGGTGGTAGATTTTGTGCCGTATCATTTACGGCAATGGATGTATTTTCGTCATTTTAATTTTGAAGTTATTGAGTCTTGGAAGGGGGTAAAATATAAAACGACCACAGTATTAACTGGGGATTCAAGCGCTAGCTGTGGCATGCCATTTCAAATAAATCATGAGTATTTGGTATATGCCTATGAAGACGATGATAGAAGTTTGTATACATTTGTTTGTTCGAGAACGGCCGTTACTTCATCACAGTCTGCCATTGAAGATTTGAATTCTCTAGAAAATCTACCGACCCGCCCACTCAAAGCTATTTCGGCTGGTGTAATCCTTTTCGCTCTTATTTTGATACTCGTTTTAGTTGGGGTGAATGTCAAATATTTTCGCAAGCGTATTTCTTCCAGAGAGAGCAGATACCAGAATCGTTGAATGAACGCAGTATTGAAAATTATCGGTTATAGTTGAGATATGTCTGCACAAAATGAAGAAATAGGAGCCATGATTGCAAGTTTGAAGGTTCTCAATGCCGTGCCATACGAGGAGATTGTGTCTTGGGAGCCTGGCTATCCCGATTACCATCCCACCGTACGTACTTTCTTTGCGCAAATTGAACCGTTCTGGTTTGATTATGATTACGTTAAAAATATGGAAGCACTGCCGCTTGATGGGCTTGAGTCTTATAACCTCGCACAAATAAAAACGATTTTAACGAAGGCGATGCGACACGAACGCTTCTGTGATGGCTCTTGGGCCCAATCCATTGAGTCCGGTCTATTTGTGCGTATCCAAAAGCGCCTCATAAGCTTATTGGATACACAACGATGAACAGTAACGCGTTGGATTTGGTCACAAAGGCAGCAGATTTTGCCCAGCAATGGCATGCGGGACAACGTCGTCCAAATAGAAGTCAGGAACCTAAAATCGATCATATTGCTGAAGTGGCACAATTGGTTACGGATGCGGGTGGTCGTGATGTGGAGATTGCCGCTGCATGGCTGCATGATGTGGTTGAAGATACGGCCGTAACTTTAGCTGATGTCCGTGAAACGTTTGGTGCAGACGTGGCGGTTTTGGTAGATGGTTTGACCGATCCGCCTGATTTTGCTGCCTTGCCATTAGCACAGCGTAAAGCTTTACAGGTGCAGCGTTTACAAAATAAGCCCAATGGGGTCAAGCTGGTCAAAATTGCCGATCAAACTTCAAATGTTAAATCGGTGTTCGAAGACCCACCACTGGATTGGGATGAGGGTGAATCACTGACCTATATTGTTGGTGCCAAGCAGATTGCTGATGTTTGCGCTGGTTTGTCCTCTTATTTGGATGCCCGTTTTGCCAATTATTATCAGGCTGGCCTACAAAAATACGAACAGCAAGAGGATAACTGATGACCAAGATAGTCGATCTCAGCCAGGAAATTTATACAGGCATGCCTGTATTCCCCAGTTTGCCCCAAGTTAAGATAACGATGCATGTTTCTCATGAGGAGTGGGAAGGTATCACGGACAGCGATATCGTTTCGCCTGCTGTTAATCGACTGGAGATGGGGGAACATACGGGAACGCATGTGGATGCGCTTAATCATATGGCGGCGCAATATCGCGGGCAATCGATCGATACGATGCCCCTGACGATGTTTTATACGGAGGGTATCTGTTTAGATTTATCGCATAAGGGATTGCGTGAATTGATTACAGTCGAAGATTTACAGGAGGCGCTGCGTACGGCCGATTTGGAAATGAAAACGGGAGATACAGTACTGCTCTATACAGATCATTATCGGCGCTATTTTGACACAGAGGATTGGGGCAATGGGCCAGGAATTACAGTAGAAGCGGCGCGTTGGTTGGGGGCGCAAAAGATTGCTGCTTTTGGCGTCGAGACGATGTCGCCAGGGGTGCGCAAAGTTTCAAACAAGGAAGTGCATCATATTTGTGGCGAATTAGGGTTTACACATTACGAGAATATGATTAATTTACATGAGTTGGTGGGAAACGGCCGTTTTCGTTTCATTGGCCTTCCTTTAAAAATTCGTGGGGGGACTGGATCTCCCGTGCGCGCCATTGCTGTATTTGAAAATTAAGTCCCAATCATTATGTGGACAAAATTAAA
>JBNKHS010000059.1:0-14104 GCA_050290485.1 Promineifilaceae bacterium (SeqCode)
CCTCGGTAACAACATAGTTGGATAAGATCACATCCTGACCAATTTCAATATCTTGATGTCGCTGGAGCATGGCAGCCGTCGCAGAATTATCCCGATAGCTTAACACAAGGTTTACAGGCAAGATTGCGTCCAAACTACGTGCCAAGAAATATTCAGGAACAACATTCGTAGCTTGCCACAAGGTGCCTAAACTGGGGAAAAGTTGTTGTTCTAAAACATACAACACATCGTTCGCTGCTGCTTTTAAGCTAAAAGCTCCCAAACTTTCGCAATGAAAACGGCCGTCGCCCGCCAAAGGATAACGCACAGCCCCCCACCGATTATCTGGTGTAAACACAGGCTCACCCTCCACACGAGCGACTTTGGGTACCTTATTGGCCACATAGCGCGCAAATGCCTGCCACTCTTCTTGAATAATATCTGCTGGACCCAACTTAACGACTGTTGGTAGATCAGCTCCATTCGCAGAAATGGGACGCACCAAAAGAACACGTCCGCCACCAAAACCACCACCAAACTCCGCTTTAAGGACAAGCCGCTTATAAGTCGAAAATAGTAAAATTAACACTTCCTCGTCTAGTTGAGTCAGCAAAATATTGGTATGGTTTTGAATCTTTGGTTGTTGCACGGAATTAGCTGGCATAACCCACTCCTTTCGCCAAGCACTTTACACGCGATTATAGCTCGTTTTTAATGTCTAGGCATAAAAATAGCTATGTTTTATAAGGCTACAGTGTCATTTCGCCCAATTTTAGTCAAAATACAATTTGTGCATTACAGTAGAGGTGAATTTTCTCTCAAATCATCGTGGCTATCAACAGAACATAGATTTTGTTTAGCGCATTTGAAACGGCCGTTTAAGTAAATCCCAGACAGATGCTTAAAAACAGACGCCGTTTCAGAATTTACTTTTAGGAGAACGAAAAAATTTCTGATTTCTTTTAGTTTTGGGCATTTTCGTTCTCCACTTAAACATGGAGGAGGACAAAAAGATGACGACAAATAGAGCGTGGAAAAAGCATCCAGCTACCTATCGACATCGAGAAGTACAGATCATCGCCAATTGGATTGCCAATGGGATGAGTGGCAGCGTCGTTGGTTTACCCGGAATTGGAAAATCCAATTTTTTAGGCTTTCTGTGCCATCGCCCAGAAATTATTCAATCCTTACTATCACCATATCAAATTAACGTTGGGCTCATTCCTATAGATCTCAATAATCTCCCTGATGATTCAATTGCCACCTTTTATCGCGTCATTCTGCGTGCTTTTTACGAAAACCAAGAACATTTCGATCAGACATTACAAAAAACAATTGATACGATTTATCAAGAAAACAAAGCCTTCCGCGATCCGTTTTTGGTGCAAAGTGTATTACGCGATTTACTTATTCACTTTCGCAAACAGCAAATCAGAACGGTTTTTGTCTTTGATCGTTTTGAAGATTTTGGCCAATCCATTACCCCGCAAATGGCGAATGTCTTGCGTGGGCTGCGCGACAGTTTCAAAGATACACTTTTTTACGTCATGGGGATGCGCCAAGAAGTAACTTACCTCAGCGATCCCACAGTTCTGGGCGAGTTGTATGAAATATTAGATACAAATATCTGCTGGGTTTGGCCAATGAATCATGAGGATGCCAATTTATTGATTCAGCAAGAGACACATTCAAACAACACCCAACCATCTACAACTGATATCGAAATATTTCTAACCTTATCAGGTGGATTTCCTTCCTTGTTAAAAACAATCTGCAGTTGGTGGAAGGTTCATGGTGACAAATATCCAGCAAAACAATGGTTGGACGTTTTACTCAATGATCCGGCAGTTACCTATCGTCTAAAAGAAATTCTTTTGGGTCTCAATCAAGAGGAGCTTTTAACTTTAATGGAGATGGGAAGGATTTACGACCGTAAACAAAGCACCAATCCTCTCTCTAAACCAGAACAGGTTTTACATCAATTAACCGCAAAAGGGATATGCACATTTAATAACAATGAATGGCGCACAGCCAGTGCTTTACTGTCAGCGCACATTGCCAATGTCCAAGGACAAGGCAAAGGTCGCATTTGGCTAGATACAAAAACGGAGGAAATTTATCAGGGTAATAATCTAATCCAAAGTTTAACACCATTAGAAAGAGAAGTATTGCACTTTTTGCTGCGTCATCCACGCATACGGCATACAAAAACAGACCTAATCATCGGTGCTTGGCCTCAAGAAATGAGGGCGGAAGGTGTAACCGATGACAGCCTTTATCAAGTGATTGGTGGATTGCGCAAAAAAATTGAACCCATTCCCACGAAGCCATCTTATCTTGTCAATTGGCGTGGTCAACCAGAAGGGGGCTATCAACTATTTCCTGAAGGCAAACCAGCCTAAAAGCCGTTCAAAAATAGCATCAATCTGTTATTCTTTCTTCATTTCTTTGACCCAACGGTTCAAGGAAAGAGGAATAACAGGCGTCTTGCCAACGGCCGTTTCCCGCATCGCCATCTCCGCTTCTTTAGGGAGCTTCATCAATTGACGCACACTCTCACGCGCATAATCAGCATCCCGTGAAGCAACGGCGGCAATCATTTGGTCTAAAAATGCACGTTCTATTTGGATAGCCTCTTCAAACGTGATTGTTTCCGTTTCACCCGCATCCCAATTACGCGTACTATGAAGTTCTAATAGCGGTATCGCTAACAACTGCAATACGGCGTTATGGGTGGCCGCAAATATCAACGCAATAAATTGAATAAAGGCTTGTCGCCCTTTTTCCCGCTCAACCAAGGCGGGGTTTGCCTCACCTGTTGCCGCTGGCTGCCAAACCGCACGGTGGATGGCAAGGTACGTGTCAGCCGCCTCTTTAATTTTAGTCAGCTCTTCATCGGTAACGGCAACGGCGGCCAATGCGACCACTTCTGGATAAATTGATTGCTCAAACATCTCTACATCCCAGACCGTTGCCCCCGCACGCCGTAAAGCCACCAGCAGCGCATCTGCAAATGCATCCACCTGAGATTCGGTTACAAAAACACCACGCCCATGTTGTGCTTCGACCAACCCTTGCGCCGCCAGCATACGCGTCGCATCGCGAATCACGGCCCGACTAACACCAAATGCCTCTGCAAGTTCAGGCTCTGTTGGCAACGATTCTCGTGGGGCAAGATCGCCGTCCAAAATCGACTCTCTGATCGACTCGGCAACTTGTTCAGCTAAGGTTTGCTTCTTCATGACCCGTGAAAACGGCTTCTTCTGATTCATTGATCCTCTTTTGTTTCCGATGACGTACATCAACCTGTAAATATAAGAACAATGATACCATTAAGATTGAACCAGCCACAATCCAGGCCACACTTACCGAAGTTTGTTCTGCAAGATACCCCAGCCCAATTGCGCCGATTACACCACCAATGTAATTGGACAATGACTGCACTGACAACATCGCGGAGCGTCGTTCAGCGGGAATTTCTTTGTTGATTAAAGTGTCATGTGGTGATCCTAAGATGCCCATATTGAGGTAAACGAGCCAGAAAATGATGATGAAGAGCGGAACGGCCGTTTGCATCGCCAAAACAATAAGACACACCCCCTGCAGCCCACGCGACAAAGCAGCAACAAGGGCATAACGCTTACCCAATTTTTGGCTCAATGGGGTTACCAAGATGTTACCAACAACTCCCGCAAAGAAACTACCGGCCATCGCCACGCCAAACAACACCGTGTTTTCGACATTTCCTTCCTGTAAAGTAGCAAAACGGGGTTGCCAAAATGTTTCGATACTGGCTAAGGCCAATCCACCAGCCAATGCAGCGCCTAATAGCAGCAAAATTGTCGGATTTTGGCGACTGAGCTGCACGGCATCTTTTACAATGACGGGGACTTCTTGAAAGCCTTGTCGCCAACCTGCTTGATGCGCAGAATGCCGATCTTCCTTAACGGCAACAGCGACAAATAAAATTAGTATCAGTTTCAGCAGCAACGAACACAAGATAGGAACAGCCAGTGGGGTCAATACGGCCGTTCCATCAGCGGGCAAATGCGCAAAAAGCTGCGGTAAGGCACTACCCAATAAGGCCCCAATCCCCAGTGCAGTCAATGTAACAACACCACCTTTAGCTAGCAACGGCTGCAATTCAATTTCAGGATCAATCAGATGTAATTCATCAACAAACCATGCATCTAATCCGCCAGACGACAAAGCTCGCCCCGCCCCATAAAACACAAATCCAAGCAACAATAAGGGAAAAGTAAAAGCAAACAATAACGCACCCATTGTTGCCGCCATCAATATATAGGCAATCAGGGCAACCTGTTTCCGCCCAACAGCGTCGGCAAGACCGCCTGTGGGAACCTCCAAAAACACAATGGTCAGCGAATAAATACCCATACCCACGCCAACTTGAAACAAACTCATCCCGCGCGCTTGCAATAAAAGCACCATAAGCGATGTGGGTAATGCGACACTAAACCAAAAAAGAAAAACGGCCGTGTAATATGTCCATTTAATGTGCTTAACAGATTTCATGAGCAACTCCATATTGATAATGTCATATGATGACATGATGAATTCGCTCATTTTAATAGATCTGCACAAGAAAAGCAATCTCCAATTCTGTTCAAGGGCCATCTCAAGTGCGATTACACGAGGTTAAATCCCTCAAAAAGCAAAAAAAAATAGGCTATCCGAGCCCAAAATCTCGAATAGCCTATAAGCAAGGAGATAAAATTTATAACAAAATCAGAAAGCACTCAGCAGTGCAAAAGATCATCCAGATATGCGTACATGCGTCTGGGTACGCCCGGTTCGGTAAACAGTCCGCTGCTCAGCGCTATCACCAACTACAGTTCTTGGGGCCATGATGTCTGTAATATTGGCTTCAACAATGTGACACCAACGATCTGTATGTACATGATATTGTTGTGCACGTACAGTATTTGCCTGTGGCTCAGGCCTATCTCGCAGCAATCCGAGCATTGACAGACCCCCAATATTATTACGTTTAACATCCATCCACTGTACTTTCCTAGTCACTTCTCTTGCTTTTAAAGCTTTGTTTGCTTCCCAGCGTCCAACGCGTGTCATTTCAGAAATGCTGAAGTAAATTGGTTGCGGGATATGAGTATCATAGGCACGCTCTACAACATTAACAGCTTGCCAAGCCAAAAGAGAACAAACCAAACTGATAAGCCCAACAAGCTTCAACCAAATAGTCATAAAATCTACATTTTCTGAAAGATCTAAAGATGGGGTGTTAAACGCGATTGATTCTCGCGTAATAGGCATTACGAAATAAAGGAATAAAGGAATTGCGATAACAAAAATAAAGCTCAAGCTTAAAATGGTGATAAATGGGGGAGCAATTGAATCGAGCAGGGAACGTGATGAAATAACATGCTGAGAATACTTATAATCGCGTAAGGCTTTCCATTGGCTAGGGACCAGAAGTAAAGGAAGGAAACCAGCCAATACAAAAACAACAACCAACGCACCCGTTCTGGCTTGCTCGCGCGATTCAACGAACATCACCTCTTTAAACAGAAACATTAACATGAAAACAATCAAGAAACCAATGACTTGATATACCATGCAATATTTCCAAATTTCATATTTAGGTTGTGTTTTGAGGTGTAGCCAATTACGATTATCTGCCCCGCATCGTGGGCAAAATAGTGCAATGTTCGCATGATTTCCACGGCGCTCGCTCATGGTACGATCATCAATGAGCGCATACTCTCTAAGATCTGCTCGACTTAAAAAATGTTTATCATGGCCTGGCTCACTCTCAGCTATAAATGAATCTTGATAAGCATAGGGATTCATTTCAGGATATATGTAACGACGATGCTCATCAGGATGAAAGTGAGGCAAAATTTGCCACTCTTTTGTTGGTTTGGATGATGCTCGTTTAGGATTATCTTCGGAGATCGGAAATTTATGGTTACAACGAATGCATTCAAGCTGATGTGTTATGAATGGTTTAGGTGGGGAAGGTAAATTGTGCATGATACTCCTCGCACGTAGTACGGCCGTATTGGGGGCGACGAGTACATGAGGTAGCTTCTCTTTTTGGGAAAGACCGATGCTCTGCACACACCCACATCAACCAATACTACAGTAGCAACACCTACCCTTTCTCTTAAAATATAGAAAGGAGTAAGCACGAAAACGATACAATAATAGACAATACGTCTGCTAGACAATAGCTAGCTTGCGACCTAGAACCGTATCATAGCATAGAGCAAGAGTGCTTCAAACGCCTTATATTCATCTGCAAGGAAATTGCAAGAATTCGCACTTATTGGCAAACTGTATTCAGTATTAGCTTTGTTTCTTTTGTTTCTGCGCCCCGTTGCGATTTATATGGAAATGATCAAAATCTCGGGCAACATATGTGTTCGGGAAAATGGCACGTGCTTCATTCAATATATCACTCGCGTAATAACGGCGAGATAAGTGAGTTAAAATCAAGCTATTTACGTTAGCATCTTTGGCCAGCTGTGCAGCTTGTGCGGCGGTCATATGCCCAAAAGATCGCGCCAATTCTGCATCATCACTAGTATAAGTTGCTTCAATAACCAATGTATCCGCAGCATGGCAAATATCGCTCAAATTATCGGTCCGGCCCACATCCCCAATGTGTACATATTTTGTTCCGGGAATCGCTTCACCCAGTACATCTTCTGGCTCCACAACACGGCCGTTTTCCAACACCAGCGCTTCCCCGCCAATCAGCTGTGCTCGCTCTGGCCCAAAAGGAACTCCTAACGCTTCCGCCTTATCGGCCAAAAAGGGTCGATGTGCTTCTTCAGCAAATAAATAGCCATAACAATCTGGCCCCCGATGATGCACAGGAAAAGCAGTCACTGTCATTTTTTTATCGCGAAACATCACCCCTGGTTTAACTTCTATTAAGTTGATATTGACCGGAGAACGGCCGTTTGGGAAAACAACTTTGAAAAGCAAATCAGACACACGCTTCAGCGTTGTCTGGCCTGCGTAAATATCAATCTCCTCCATATTCTCCCAACGACTTAAAGTAGAAACAAAGCCACCTAATCCTAAAATATGATCCAAATGACTATGGGTTAAAAAAATTTTATTCAACCGTTTAAAGCCAAGCCCACTCTGTAAAATTTGACGTTGGGTTCCTTCACCGCAATCAACCAAAAAACGATGCTCCCGAAACATGACAATGTGTGCAGAAAGCCCCCGCTTAACAGAAGGTGCAGAAGCTGAAGTACCTAGAAAGATCAATTCAAACATATAAAAACATTACCCGTAAAAAATATCTGCCAACCATAACCGTTTTTCCGTAGAAGGCAACAAAAAAGGGTAAGTTTCCTCACCCTTTACAAATTATAATATTAAGGCTATCTTCAATTCTATTTAGCCGATATAAACCTCAACATGATCACCATCATCATCATCTACATCAATAAACAAAGGCTCTGCACCAGGCTCACTCATCGTATCTCTGGCCGCATTAATAAATTCTGCAGCCATATTCAAATGTCCCCGTGTATGATCATCAACAAAGCCACGAGCAACAGTGATGCCCCAATTTGCCAACCGTAATGGTAACGGCATACTAATCGCAATTCTAGTCCCTTGACTTTCTCTTACCCGTACATGCAACCAGGTAGAACGACGGCTCATAAAAGCAAGTAATGTCGCTAAACCCGCAAACATAAATAAGGTCCAAACACAAATAAAAGCAAACGTGATGGCTCCTTCTGATGAAAGGTAAATCGAACGCAACCAAAAACCAAATAAAAGTAAAAGTACGCCAGAAATAATAAAGGGGATTTTCCAAAAGCGACGATATTTATTCATATTGGGTGGGGGATCAGGTGTGTAATCTAGATCGCTTTTGCTAATGTCTACATCATCTTCATCATTATCTAAGGCAGCAAGCAACTCCATTGCTTGCTCTGTTGAAATAGTGCCATCCTGGAGCATCTGTAACACATGTCGCCGTTCTTCACTCATTGGTTTCTTCTCCTAGAACTTTATTAGCTCTTGCTCAATACTTTTATACAAAGCTCCCCAATAAAACGCTGTACGTTTGCGTTAAGATGTAAGTTTCATGTCATGTTCAAAATTTGTGCATGATGGAACGGTTACGCCATTGTATTCATTCTTTCCCAGTTCGATAACCAATCTGTTGGTTCAGGCATTTGGCTGGCTAATGCAGCCTCTTTCACCTTTTGTACATCAATCATCACACGGCGTAATTCCACAGAAGCAACCCCGTCTTCCGCATTAATAATCCCATATTCTGCCCAAGGCATAACACGAGGGCCAGGGCCATCAAAAGGCATCTCTGCAAAAGGCATACCTACACTGCCTGCATTAACAATCATCAAGCCCTTGTGTTGACGCATCATCTGCACATGGGTATGCCCGCCAGCCATAACCGTTGCTTGATACCCATTTAGCATCTCTTGCACTTGGTCTGCTGGCGTTGTCGCAAATATATTCTCTACATTCGATCGTGGTGAACCATGATAACAAATAAGAGATACGCCATCTCCAAGAGAGAATTTCATGATCGGCTCGAATGTTTTCAAGAATTTATAATCTTTGGGCGAAAGTTGGCCACGACACCATGTTAACGTATCTGTAAACCATTGTGTGTCCCGCATATAGGCATGCCCTAACGTTGGCTTGAAAAGATATGTTTCATGATTGCCCATGATACAAGGGCAAGCTAACTCTTTTAATTTGGCAATGGATTCGGTAGGGTGCGGTCCAAGCGTCGCTATGTCACCCAGAAATATGATTTCGTTGATATTTTGTCGGCTTATATCATCTAAGACGGCTTCGAAGGAAACAAGGTTGCCATGAATATCAGAAATTAAAGCGACACGCATACCTGCTACCTTACCCTCGCTGATAAGTTAGAAGAGTGGCCTTTTTCATCTACACCTCGTTGGCGCACAACTTCATATAAAAGCAAGGCGGTGGCCACAGAAAGGTTCAAGCTATCCAGTTTTCCATTCATGGGAATAGCTACTTTTTGACCGGCTTCTTGCATCCACATTGGGCTTAGACCAAATGCTTCGCTGCCCATGATGATTGCTGTGGGTGTGTTCAAGTCAACGGCCGTATATCGTTCATCGCCGTAAGGAGTCGCGGCCACACTTTTGATTTTATGCTCACGCAGCCAATGAACAACATCTGTGGTAGGGGCAACGGCAATGGGCACAGTAAATACAGCACCTAAACTGGCCCGAATGGCATTGGGATTGTGAATATCTGTCCCTTTTACGGCCGTATCTTCACTAACAATCACACCATCCACACCAGCCGCATCCGCTGTGCGCAAAATTGCCCCTAAATTTCCAGGCTTCTCTCCACCTTCAATCACCACAAAAAACGGATTAGATGTCATCGGCAGCTGCTCAAGGTGCGTGTGTTGGTAAGGAACAACAATTAACAGGCCCCCACTGTCACCGCGATAAGCCATCTTCTTAAAAACAGGCTGAGTTACTTCAATCAAATTGGTTTGCTGTTTTTGCGCTAACTGCGTCAAATGCTGGGCAACGGCTGCAGCAACATCGCCATCAATCAATTCGGGGCAAATAAAAGCCTCTGTGGGGATGATGCCTGCCAACAGAGCATGCCCTATTTCGCGCACGCCTTCAACAATCGTCATCCGTTTTTCATCGCGGTAACGACGGTTATTCAACTTCACGATGTTTTTTATCCGTGAATTTTGCACGCTACTTATTTGCAGTGGCATTTAATATATTCCCTGTCGATAGGCTTCTTTACGCGCGAGATAATTATTAACGGCCGTTTCATTCATCTGCCGTTTTTGCGCATCCAACTCACCGCGCACCTTTGCCGGCACTCCCAAAACCAACGAATATGGTGGAACCTCCATACCAGGCGCAACCAATGCACCTGCACCAATCACTGCACCTGCACCAACATGGGCTCCATCCAAGACAATCGCGCCCATCCCAATGAGCACATTATCCTCAATCGTACATCCATGCACAATGGCACGATGGCCAATCGTAACCCGGTTTCCAACTTTGCAAGGAAAATCAGCCGAAACATGCAACACAGCTCCATCTTGCACATTCGACTCATTGCCCACAATAATAGGCGCTTCATCACCGCGCAGCACTGCACCAAACCACACACTCACATCCTCACCCAACGTCACATTGCCACGAACAGTAGCCGTATCTGCAATCCAAGCTGTGTCAGGAATTATTGGCACAATTTTCTTCATTATTCACGCAAAATAGATATAAATGAATTTTCAACAGGTTGATCGGAAAGGACATGCCCCAAATGCTTCTGCAAAAATTGATCGATTTCATTGTAAACACGATCATAAAATGGAGCTAAATCATTACCACGTTTACCGACTGGAATTTTATACACTTGCCCGCCTTGTCCCAAACGTACCAAAAAATCAGTGTCGGACTGTTTAATATAAAAGCTAAAAACCAAAGACAAAGGATTAATCCCAGATCTTTCAGCGAGATTAAGAGCCAGGCCAAAGTGCCAAAATGCATGTTCATCTAGGCGCATTGCACCGGCAAGCGCATAAAATTTATTATTCGGGTCCAATTCCTCATCTAAAGGAATATAAGTAATTTCACGATCTTGGGGCCAGTCAAAATATTCAACCATTCCTGACACTAATTCTCGTGCGAAGTCACCACAAGCGACTTTATTGTCAAGAAAATCTTTACGGGCACGGCTATAAACTTTGACGATTTCCTCGTATTTGGACATTCCTGCTTCTCCTCATCTGCTTTGATGGGTAATTGATTTGACTCTGTCTTTTTAGGCAAAGTATGCGAGTGCAACTGTTGTGGTTGACTACCGAATCCGGGGGCCAGCATTACCTCTTTTGTAGACCAACTTGCATGAGGCAATATGGGTTTATCTGCCTCAATGCTAAACCATGCACGCATTAAGTACATACCTGTCCATGTAAACACGAGGCCACCTAAACTCCAATGAAACATGGCCCCAAGACTCTGATCAGTAATAGATAAATATCCAATCTGTAAAGATCCCGGATAATTATAAATTTTACTATTGGTAAATAATAACACAAGTCCAATGATCTTTATGGGCAATGCTCCAGCCAAAACGTAACCAATACGTACAACCGCCGGCATGGGGGCATGCAATTGCGGTGATACCGCTAAAATATGCCACCAATATAAACAAGCAATCAAAATAAGTACCAGTGCTTCTATGCTATGAAGCGTGTGCGATCTCATCGTAATATGATGAAATGCGGGATCGTACCCAATCCAAAACAGGCAGATAAAGGTCAACCAGATCGCTGCTGGCGTCGTCATTTTTTTGATGGCATCATATCCGTTCGGTTTTGTTGACGGTAACTGTTGTAACCACTCTTGCATGGATAAAGGTAATCCCGCAAATAAATTAGGCACAGGATTACTCCCCATCAATAAAACAGGGATGACAGCAACAATCAATATGCGTTGTAGCACACGCATGGAAAAAAGTTGGGTGGTAAGATGAGTCAAGGGGGAGGCAACAGCTACAAATAACAAGCTCATGCCACAAATAAACAGGAATGCAGACAGCTTGCCTGACTTTGTTTGTTTGTGGCGTCCATAAAAGTAAAGAATGACAAGGAGCAAGATAACGGCCGTTTCCAACCAATAGATATGCCACTGCCAACTCACACCTTCTGTCCGCACAAACATGATAGCTAAAAGTTTAGCACAACTACGCCCTTAGCAAGCCAGTTTTAGCATTTTGTTATTTTTGTCAGAAAGCAAAACGACAGTTTCCCAATCATCATCAAGGGAAACTGCCGTGTATCTACTTGTATCAGATCGGTTCAATCGTTACGAATTGAACCGATCTGAAATTAAAAATAGGGGATTCTTCGTTTTTGCTTAAGGAGCAAGGTCAACAGGCACAGTGACTGTACCACCTGTTTGCTCAGCTAAATAAAAAGATTCACTCGTGGCCAACAAATCGCCACCAGGATGATCATACACCTTCCAGCGGAATGGCCCTTTGCCTTTAATATCTTCAGCAGCCCACCACTCTTTGGTGCCGATCCATCCGTTTTCACCTTGTTCAATCTCGTCGAGGTTACCTTTCCAACCATCAACTAAGAACCATTCTTCCTTATCATCTTGCCACTCAATTTCACTCCAAACATCCTGCCACTGCATACTGTCCCAAGGCCAAGAATCACTGAAATGAGCATCCAGTTGCAAACGCGTTCCTTTAGGTAACGCCCCCTGCGAGATAGTAACCACATCCGGTGTTGAATCATCACGAGGTGGCAGTGAAAAATCTGCAGTTACCCCACTCGCAATAACCAAGGCCAGGAAAGCGGCCACGCCAAATAATGAAAATAAAATATGCTTTCCTTCAAACTTTTTCATATCAATAAATTCCTTTCGTTAGATGAGCCTATCTGTAATCAACTATCGTAACGGTAAATCAAATTTTGCATCCAATGCATGCAAATCATTAGAAGTATTATTTACAGTCGTCATATTTGCACCGACAGCTGTAGAGAACACTTCACTGCTAACATTATTATAGGGGTCGCCAGTAATCTCGTGCGTTTCTAAGATCGCCCCATTCGCATTATTAAGGTGCGCCGAATCAACTTGAGCATAAACAGATGTTCCAGGACTCATTGTGCCTGTAAAGTTACTATCTGCGGCAGAGTAGTAAAGATTGGGTGCCCCAGAAGCGGTGCTGTAAGTCAAAGTTAAACTCTCGCCCGCAGCAATCGGAATTGTTATACCCCACGCAATCCCTTCGCTACCCAAATCTTGCCATAATTGGTTGGCATGTGTTGGGGCTTCTGATGGATTTACGTAGAAGTCCACCCAGAAACCGGCACCAGTAGCTGCATTACCTTGATTCTCAATTACCACTTGCACTTCATCATTTGTGGCCGCAACTGAAGTCACCACCAAATCCGGAGCCACAATCGTCTGGAAGTTATTCAAAATAATAGGTAAATAAACCTCAAACCCTTCCACAAAAGCGAAGTCAGCGTCAACAAAGCTTTGCCCTGCCGCTAAAGTAACAGCGATGGGCGTTGCTGTGTTTAAGGTATATCCTGTAGGTGCTGTACTATTATCAACATCGACAGCATACACACCTGCAGGTAATCCTGTAATTGCATAATTACCAGTCCCGTCTGATGTTGCCAATGGTTCATTATTATCGCGACTGCTATTGCTGTTCAAATCCACATAAATGGTAACCCCAGCAAGACCAGCCTCGCCACTATCTTGCACACCATTGGCATTATCATCTGCCCACACCAAATCCCCAATAGATGCATTACCCTGATAGCCAAAGTCGCCATCGTTGTAATCTTCACTGACACCAAGCGTCACCTCAAGTGGATCTGTACCGCCCGTCAGACTCACACCACCGGGCAAACTGGCATCATCAACATCCACACGATACAAGCCAGCGGACAATCCTGTAAAATCATACGCACCGCCGCCAGCAGTTACTTGCGCTGGATAGGTTACATCATCTCCCGTATCAAGTGCGCCATCTAGACCAGCCCCTGTCAGATTCACTGTAATACCATCCAACCCAGGCTCGCCAGCAGCTTGTGTACCATTGCCGTCACGATCATTCCAAATCAAATCACCAATCGTGGCATCAGCAGGATCTCTGTAGCCAAAATCAGCAGCAGCATAATTTTGCGAAGGAGCAAGCGTTACCGCATGAGGGTCTGTACCACCAGACAAACTCCACCCGGTTAAGACACCACCAGTGTCAGTAACGTCAACCAGATAATTTCCACCAACAAGATTGGTGAAACCGTAAGCGCCACCACCAGCTGTAGTTGTTGTACTAATGACAACATTACTACTATTAATAAGGTCTATTGTTATGCCATCGATACCTGGCTCACCTACATCTTGGATGCCATCCCCATTTAAGTCATTCCAAACAAAGTCACCAATGGAAGCATTACCTGGATCTTGGTAACCAAAGTCAGCATCATTGTAATCTTCACCTGCTGCAATCGTAACCTCTAAAGGATCATTACCCGTCGTCAAAACAAAGCCAGTTAATGGAACGGAGTTTTCATCTACATCCACGCGATATA
>JBNKHS010000060.1:0-13996 GCA_050290485.1 Promineifilaceae bacterium (SeqCode)
TTGATCTTCCAATAAAGCAACAATATTCTGTGCAAGAACAGCACTATCTTCAACCACCAAAATGTTTACTTGAGACATATTTCACCGCGAATTATATCGATTCATCAGGCAAGGTATCATCACCTTCAAGCATTTGGAGAGGACGTGTGTTGTAAGCTTCCATAAGATGATCATTGACCTGTTTTAGCACCGCGTTACTGCTGGACAAGACAGTAACACTTGCTTTAACTTGCTCATATAATTGAATATTGTTGATGGCTAATGCAAGTTGATTTGTAATGGTTTGTAAGAGTCGTTTTTGTCGAGGATCCCAGTCATTTGCTTTTGTTGTATGGGATAATACTAAGATACCAACTGGAATAGATGATTCTTCAATTTGACTAATCAAAGGAATAACGGCAATAGAACGAATATCTTCCCATAGAGAAAAAATGTAATTGTAACGGGGATCAAGGGTGAGATCATAAACAAACTGTGCTTCTTGTGTGCTCACAACTTGCCCTTCAATGCAGTCATCGCCAATATATACGCGCTTTTTTTCATGTAGATAGGCATCTGGCAAGCCTTCATGGAATTTAAGTTCAAGTACATTTAGTTCTTTTTGCAAAAAGTACAACCATATCGCTTCGGCCTGTAGTAAAGCAAGAATTTCTTGTAAGATTTTGTTCCAGATTGTGTTTTGTTGCAATGCCCGATTGAGCAAATCTGATATTGTGTTCAAGGAGACGAGATCGATATTATGACGTTCTACTTCTTCTTCTGCCCGCATCATCGCTTCGAGTAAACTTTCTAAGTCGTCGTCGGTGGCTTGCCGCTCAAGGGATGGAATATGAATGTTTTGGTTTGGCAATGTAGGGACAGCGAGGGGATACGATAATATTGGTGTTAATTGTTCTCCTAATTCGATCAATCGCTCAACATGTGAATTGTCAAATGCGTGGGATTTATTGGTAGCAATAAAAATGAAGCTACTTGATTCTGATGAATCTTCAATTTGCGCTGCGATTAAAGAACGAACGCCTTCTTCCTGAAAACGTTGGCAAAGAGGGATTGTATGATTTTTGTTGACTTCAAGAATATTTTTGACGATCAACGCGTGGTGTCTTAGTTGCTCGAAGGGAAAGACATTGTCTGAGAGCAAAAATTGCGTGTAGTCAGTCACCCATAAAGGCGAAAGCCCGTAATTTACAATAAGCGAAATAGGTGTGTTGACTGAGAGTTTATCTAAGGTAAAAACGGCACCGATATTGCCACCAAGTTCAATAATAATCTCAGCTAATTTTTCCTGGACAGGGGGTAAAAGCGAGCGATGTTCGTTTGGATGTAATTGTTGAGCTTGATGATTTGTAAAACTTTCTTGCGATAACATCGCTTCGGCCATATGCCAAATCTTTTCGCGCAAATGGAGTTGTTCCAGCGCAACGGCCGTTCCTTGTGCAATCGCCATCAAAAAATGAATATCGGCTGGTGGGAACTTGATCGCTTCTTTAATGCCGACAACCAAAGCTCCCAAGAGATGATCCCCGGCAGTGAGAGGTAGACTCGTCAGGCTGCCAACTTGACTTTTGTATAATAAAGCTCTCTCTACCTCACTTGTTGAATCATCAATTTCTAGTAATACACCCCGCCCATTGGCTACATGTGGCATAAATAGTGCAGCATTGGCATCAATTTGTCGACCTGTTAGAACGCGAATAAGATAAGGTGATAACCCAACATGTGTGCCTAAAGATAATTTGTTCGAATTCCTATCTATGAGGATGATTGCACCGACTTGCGCAGCAGTGACGTGAATCACTTGCTCTAAAGCTAAACGCATCAGGGCTGTTGGGTCAGACACTCGACTTGCTTGGTGTCCGAATGTTGTTAATGCCCGAATGACCCGATTGCGGCGTTCAATTTCCTTTCCCGCCAAACGCAGCGTTGTCCGATATTGTCCTAATTTATCTTGGGATGCATTATGGACAGGGGCTGTTTTACTGCGGGCTTCAGATGGTATGGGCCATAAATTGATTCCCAACATAAATTTTTCCTAATACTTACACTGACTTCAATCCCATTTGACGAATGGTCTCTAAAAGCACCAATTCCGCAAAATCGTCCTTTGGAATGTAATCCACAGCACCATTGTTTAAGCCAACTAAAACGTCTTTCGCTTTGTCTCGTGTGGTCAGCATGATGACCGGAGTGCTGGCTGTGTCTGGATTGGCTTTTAAACGTTTGCAAATGTCAAATCCGTTAATATCTGGCAATTCAACATCAAGCAGAATGAGATCGAAAGCTTGCTGTTCTACAGAGCGTAACCCTTCATTTCCGTTGGGCGACCAATGCACACAAAAACCATTTTTTTCCAACATTTGACTAAAGCGTAACGCTTGCGAGGGTGAATCTTCTACTAAGAGAATGTTTGCACCTACTTGTTGGTCTATGTTGTTACTTATAATTAATTGTTCTTTTGAAGTCATAATTACTATCCTTGCTAAAGGCTTGATGAACGATTGAGAAATTTATGATAACCACTTCATTAAAGTGACACGTTTGCCGATATGATTTTGATCTTCAACAAGATATTCATCGACCAATGCAAATATGTCAGTTAGGGCATCATAACAATCTTGAGGCTCTTCATGATCGCTATTGTTTTCTGCTTGGTTTGGATTAACATGGCGCGGCGTGCTGTTTGGGTCTAAACTAACAACTTGAATACCCATGTGTCCATCTGTTTTGATACCAAATATGGATATTTGCCCTGTCCCCACCATGTTTCGGGCTAAAACGCGTGCTAACTCGCCTGCGGCAAGTGAAATACGTGCTTGGTCTACGGTGCCGAATCCTAACTCACGAGCAACCTCGCGGGCACGGAGCCTTGCTTTTACAACGTCTAGATAATCATTGACGATGAGTTGTCTTTTTGAGCTTTCAATAATTGGATTCATAAAAGCCTTCCATTCCAAATGTAACCATATTGACGATGTTTACTTTTGTATATTTAATCATTAGATCAACTTCATTAATGCCTGAGCAATCTCTTGGATTGGTTTTATTTGCTCTGCAGCACCTTGTTCGATGGCGGCGGCAGGCATACCAAAAACGACGCTCGTTGCTTTGTCTTGCACGATGGTATGGGCACCTAACTCGCGCAATACTTGCAAACCATCGGCTCCATCACGCCCCATTCCAGTGAGGGTAATACCAATTGTTGTCGCGCCATAAACTTCAGCAATAGAGTGAAATAAATGATCGGCTGACGGACAGATAATGTCGGTGGTGGATCGTTTTTGTAGTTGAATTAACCCAAATTTGTTGATGCCCATATGATAATTGTCGGGGGCGATCAAGACTTCCCCCGGTTTTGGATAATCACCTTGTTGCCCTACGCGAACGGTGAGGGGGGTTTCTTTGTTTAGCCAACTGGCAAACGCTTGTCCAAATCCTTCGGTCACATGCTGAACGACGAGAATTGGATGAGGGAAGTTGGCAGGCAAGCAACCCAACACTTTGGTCAATGCGCTTGGTCCACCTGTGGAGGATGCGATAGCAACGATATTTATTTTTGTGCTTTTTTTCGATGGGGTGATATGTGAAACACGGCCGTTTTTCTGGGTAAATGTTTGGTTTGTATCCTTCTTACGATTAGGAGACCAACGACGAACCACTTTAACAGAAGACATCAGTTTGACCTGGTTAATGAGTTCCGCATGTATTTCTGGCGCGTCGTTAATGGTTGGTTTTTGCAGAATGGCCAAGGCACCCGCATTTAAGGCATCAAATGTATGATTGCGCTCCTGCTTATTGAGACTATTGCTAATCATTAAAATAGGTGTAGGCATTTCTTGCATGATGAGGTTGGTTGCTTCGTACCCATCCATTTTGGGCATATTGATATCCATTGTGACCAAATCTGGTTTCAATCGTTTGACCAAGCGAACAGCTTCTTCGCCATCACGTGCAGTACCGACGACTTGTAGATCGGGCGTGCTTTGAAAAATAGAAACAAGCAATTCCCGACAAACGGCCGTATCCTCTGCAATTAATACACGTATTGGCCCCTGTTTTGTTGTCACTATGGCAAACTCCTAAAAATTTCATTTTTATTTTGTGTATGTTCCATATCTATAAAATGAGTTGTTCAATGGTTTCTAACAACCCGCCTTGATCAAAACTGCTTTTAACAATATAAGCATCTGCACCGACCTCAATACCCCGTGCTTTATCTGCAGGAGAATCTAATGACGTGACTAAGATGACAGGGACATCTTTGTAGCGGCTGTCTTGTTTCACACGATGTGTCAACCCAAATCCATCAAGACGGGGCATATTAACATCGGACACAATTAAACTAGGAAGGCCATTTGCAGCTAATAGACCAAAGGCTTCTTCCCCATTCGTCGCTAAAGTTACTTCATATCCTGCGGCTTCTAAAATATTTTTTTCCAACGTACGGGTAGTAATCGAATCATCGACAACAAGTATCGGTTTACGTTTTGCTGGTTCCACATGGCTATTGTCACTGTTCCGGTTGGCATAAGAATGTGGCTGTATATTTGCTGCAAGTTTTACTAAATCAGCAGGATGGAGCACCAAGATAACCTCGCCAGATCCTAGAACTGTTGCGCCAGCAATACCGCCCACTCGTGTCAATTGACTCCCTAAGCTTTTCATCACAATTTCTTGTTCGCCAGCCAAGTTATCAACAATTAGCCCCAGGCGCTTTTCAGCTACATTGATGATGACAACAATGACCTTCTCAGGGATATGGGAGGCGGGAGGTAATTCCAACAAATCCTCTAGATGGGCTAACGCAACCGGTTTATCTTCATAGGTTATCGCCTCTTTACCTTCGACTGTGGCAATATCATTACGATCAACTTGCAACATGCGCTCGACTGTCGTTAACGGCAGGGCAAACATTTGCCTACCAGCTTCGACCACTAAACCGTGGGAACTCGCTAACGTCAGCGGCAATCTCATGGTAAAAGTTGTCCCTATGCCTAGTTTAGATCTAACATTTAAAGTGCCATGAAGATCTTCTACATTTTTGCACACGACATCTAAACCGACGCCACGTCCAGAGATATTGGTAATGATTTCACTGGTAGATAAACCGGAATGAAAGACAAGATGCATGACTTCTGTGTCACTTAAATTGTTAACCTCACCCTCGGTCATAAATCCTTTTTGTACGGCCGTTTTCCGTATCTTATCTAAATTAAGACCTTTTCCATCATCATGGACTTTGATGACAATGTTATTGCCCTGTTGATGCGCATCGAGGGTAATACGCCCCTCTTCTGGTTTTCCTTGCTTTTGCCGTGCTTCAGGCAGATCCATACCATGATCGACTGCATTGCGTAATAAATGAATCAAAGGGTCTTTAATTTGTTCTAAAACGCGTTTGTCCAGTTCGGTTTCCTCACCACGAATGATGAAGTCGATGGATTTATTCTGTTCGCGCGCCAAATCACGGACCATGCGGCCAAATGTTGCTGTAATGGAAGATAAAGGCAACATGCGTACACGCTTGATCTCTTCTTGCAATTCGTCGATGATTAAAGATAAGCGCATAATGTCATTTGCAAATTGACGATAGAGCGTGTTCGATTGAATGTTAAACGCATTTAGCAGTTCCTGATTATGGTTGTTATATTCCAGCAGGGTAGAAATCTCTTTGCTAAACCCATTGAACTCATTTTCATCGGCTCGAGTAAGGCGACTGTAATACGGCCGTATCGCAGAGGACTCTTTTTGCCAATCAGTAGCAAATTGTTGCATCTCACGAACTTCAGATAAGCGTTGTTCAGCGCGAATTTTAGCAGCTAACAACTCGCTAAATTGTGCCATCAACGCATCTAGTTTATGAACTGAGACCCGAATTGTTTCTTCGCCAGTTGCATTGGATGAGTTAGATGGAGTAGGTTGTTCAGCTTCTTCTTCATCTATGTCTAAATCCTCATCCTCAAATACAACAGCGTTTACATCAAGGGTAACCAAAGGTGCTGAATTCGAATCTGTTTTTGCTATTGTCTCTTCTAAGCGTGCTAATAGAGCCAGTACATCCGCAGACGGTGTCGTATCTCCTGAATCAAACTGTTGCATAATCAGCTCAATCGCATCCAGCGTTTGATATAGCATGTCAAACAAATCGGTGGAGAACTTCAACTTTCCTTCTTTCGCCAACAACAACAGCCCTTCTAAGGCATGGCCCAAACTACCAATACTGCTAACGCCAATCGCCTTTGCTGCGCCCTTTAAACTATGAGCTTCACGGAAAATATCATCGATTATCGCTTGTCTCTTTTTACCACGGGGCTTTTTTTCCAAGGCTAACAAACCCGTGGTAATGTTTTGCACATGCTCACGTTGTTCATCCTTAAAAGTTGCAATTAGTTTTTGCCGTATCTCTTCACTTAATCCCATGAGATTGCTCCAGCTGAGTCAATTCGCTGCATCTGCATCCTATACTTTATATCGGTCAACCAGCGCTTCCATTTGTTGAGCCAAAGCAGAAAGCTCCTGCGCAGATTTTTCAGTTTGATTTGTAGATGCCACATTTTGAATCGTTGCTTGGTCAATATTTTGTATAGCCAGAGCAATTTGCTCCATTCCAGTCATTTGTTGTTGTGCGCTAGCCACAATCTGTTGCGCGGCAGCTGTACTTTCCGTGATGCTTCCAACTAATTGTTGAATTGTATTTCCGGTTTGATCCGTAAGCTGAACTCCATAGTCGACACCTTTTGTTCCCTCTTCAGTAGCCATAACGGCTGCATTTGTCGCCTTCTGAATTTCATTCAAAATAGTTTTCACTTGTGCCGTTGCCTGTTTAGATTGCTCGGCTAAATTGCGGACTTCGACGGCAACCACAGCAAACCCTTTTCCATGTTCGCCTGCTCGCGCCGCCTCAACCGAAGCATTAAGCGCTAACAAATTACTTTGTGAAGCAATATCATTGACGGTAGCTGTAATTTCGCCGATTTGTTGCGTTTGGCCACTTAACGCTAAAATGTTTTCCGCAATGCCCTCTACACGTTCCTTGATTTGGGACATACTATCGACTGTATTTGCTAGAGCTTCCTGTCCTGAATGAGAAACTTCACTCGTACGTTGCGCTTGATCAGCAACCGCCTGTGCTTTGGCAAATGATTGTTCTGCAATTGTTTTTACTTCATCAATTGTTGTGCTCGTTTGCGAAATGGCGGAAGATTGTTCTGCTGCACTAGCCGCTTGTTGCGCCGTAGCCGCTAATATTTCTGCTGCTGCCGCAGTTACATTGATAGCTGCTTCACGAATTTGGGTCGTAATCTCACCGATTCGCTCCACCATCGTATTTAAATTACGCCCCAAAATTGTGAGTGCATCATTGTGTCCATTTAGTGAAAGACGTGCCGTTAGATTCCCTTCTGCTATTTTTTCGACAAATGAGAGATAATTGTCAACCGTTTCTTCCAGATAAACGCGCTGTTCTTGTTCCATTTGTGCCAATCGTTGTGCTTCTTCATTTGCCCGTGCCTCTGCATCCATACGTTCGCGCAAATTCGCAGACATTTGATTGAATGTGGTTGCCAACAGACCAATCTCGTCATTTGAGTGAATATCTACCGTTTGGTTTAAATCTCCAGCAGATATTGCCATAGCTACATCG
Organism: Promineifilaceae bacterium (SeqCode); assembly: GCA_050290485.1. Taxonomy (GTDB): domain Bacteria; phylum Chloroflexota; class Anaerolineae; order Promineifilales; family Promineifilaceae; genus JBNKHS01. The sequence continues at coordinate 7,640 of JBNKHS010000060.1, forward strand.
GTTAATTTACCAATTGGAGTTGAAATAGTACGAGATAAAAAGTAGGTGGCGATAGCACCAAAAATAACAGCGAAAATCAACGCAATAATAGCAATATTAGTAGATACATTAACTGTATTGTCAACTGTTTCAACGGCGTGATCAAAATCAAGAGCAGCCTCATTATTAAGTGCAATCACAATAGACTCCACTTGTTCTATTGTACTGATGTAACTTGCTTGGGATGCGGCAATGCCAGCGTCAGCAGCGACCACTGCATCAAATTTGACTAGATACATATCTGCTAAATTCTTTAATTCACTTTTTTGCGTATTGCTTAACGCATCTGCATCTTGTTCATCCACACTTTGCTTAAAATGGCTTGTTGCTGTGTGAACATCATCTACATAGCTTTGATCGCCAAGCAAGAGATAATCTTTTTCAGAGCGGCGGATAGTTAATAAATCGGCTCGCAAGTGATCATTATTGACTCCGTCTACAACTGTTTCGATATTCTGTGCGGTGTTGCGGAATTCCCCTTCTAACCCTGTATCGGAGAATCCACGTTCTTCTACTTTAGAGATTGTCTCTAAAAACCCAGTTTCGTAAGTTTTTGCATGGGTCGCCACTTCTTCAAAATGAATTGCATCATCTTCATGACCTTGCTCACGTTCTAATGCAACTACTTGCGCGACTACCTGTTCAATTTTGTCGATTTCGGCCGAGAAAAGGGGAATATACTCGACTTTGGCTGTTTCAATCCCTATTTCTGGATAACGTAGGAAGAAATCTTTTTCATAATTGCGGGCATTGAGCATGGCGGCATCGATTTTTGCTGCCGATTTTTCAACTTCATTGTCGAGTACAATTGCTTGATCGACAGAGTTTTTAACAGTAGTTAGGGCAAAAATGCCGACAGCACCTACCGCGAGGGTCATTAAAATGATGATAGAAAAACCTACAATAAGTTTGCGGGTTACTGTCCATGTCATATGTTTTCGTTCTGTATTCATGATCTACTCTCCTTTTCAGAGTTTATCTGTTCAAATACCTATACTTCTTCATGCACAATTAAGCGCTTGTTTTGCAAAAGAGCATCCAAATTTAAGACGACTAGCATTTCTGCTGTAATGCCTAATGTATGATCCGCTCGTCCCCCGATTTGGTTTGATAATGTCGGTTCGAGCTCATCTTCAAATATTGTTATGACGTCTTCAACCTCATCTGCTAACAGGCCAACTTCAAAACGGCCGTTTCCGCCCTTGTGTTTTGTTGTATCACCAGCAACAACAATAATTTTGCTGGTTTCAGATAGGTCGATGGTGGACAAGCCAAAAAAAGCACGCAGATCAACAACGGAAAGCAATCGACCACGGGCACTAAATACACCAACAACAAAAGCAGGTGTGCGGGGTACGGGAGTAATTTGTTCCGGCGGATAAATCTCCACAACATGATTAACTTTTATGCCATATTGTTCATCGGCTAAACGAAAGACGAGCAAATCATACGTGCGTCCTTCTGTTTTCACTGGTGGGGGCTTTGCCAAATCCGCTGCTCGGCGTGCCCAAATTTCGGCAAGCTGGGTGCTTTCTGGTGATGTGAGCTGCTGTTCTTGTATTGAAGGTGTAGAGCCGTTTATTGGATGAGGAGATGAGTTGCCGTTGGGACCCAAATTTTTCATCCTATCCATATTTTCCATGCTATATTTCTCCTAAGATCATTTGTGCAGTTTTCAGCAAACGACTTGCTGGATCTCCAGATTCAGGAATCGTTTGATTCGGTGGCCATCCTTGTAAAATTTTGATGAGGTTTTTTAATTCCCGTTGTGCATGAGAGAGTTTGCCTTCCTTTTTATAAAGGATGGCCAGGTGGAAATAAGCAAGTGGGTTCTGCGGGTTGAGATAAATTGTTTTTTTAAAGTTCTCTATTGCTGATGCAGATAACCCTTCATTTTCATCTACTAAAGCCAAGATGTAATAAGCTACAGAATCCAATTTGTTATAACTAATTGCTTGTTGACTCCAAGAGCGAGCTTCTTGCCAATTACCAAGATTCGCGTATGTACGAGCCAATAATATGTGCGCGGGAACAAAATCTGCTTTTTCGCTTATTAAGGTTTTTAGGATTTGAATAGCGACATCGATTTTGCCTTTTGTTAGTAAGGACTGAGCTAATTCATATTGATTTTGTACAGTATCCTGACTGGTTTTAGCTATGAAAGCATTTTTGTTATTAGTGTGAGATATGGCTTGTTTTTGTCGTCCAATTGGTGGATGTATTAATTTGGCGAGTTCAACATTATTGCCATTTGCAGGAGGGGAGGGAAAAATATGTTGATGTGGTGTTTTGGTTGCTGTACTTATCTGTTGTTTGGTGTTTTGTTCTAAGTTTTCCCATTCTATTGGTAGCCGTGTAGGCTTACCCGTTTTTTGGTATAAGATTGCCTTTGGGTAGGTGACCGCTTGAAAATCGCGATACGTTGTCAATGAAGGTTCGGAGTGGCCTACAAAAAGCCAACCCCCATCTAATAAGGTATTGTAAAATTTTTTAACAAGGAGTTTGGTCGTTTCTTGTGTGAAATATATCGTGACGTTTCTACAGAAGATGAGATCCATGGCAACGATATTGAACGTTGTTGATGGAATTGCATCTTCAATTAGATTGTGCCTTGTAAATGTGACCTGTCGACGAATATCTTCTCTTAATTTATACCGTTTGCCTATTGGCTCGAAATAAAGTTGACGTGCTTGTTTTGCTTTTTTTTCACGGAAAGACCAATTGGTATAGGTTGCTTTTCGCGCTAGGGTTAGGGAATCTTCACTAATATCTGTCCCTAAGATAAGGACATGCCAATTGTGTATGTCTGGAATGAGTTCTCGGAGGAGGATAGCAATTGAGTAAGGTTCTTCACCAGTCGCGCACCCAGCACACCAGATTCGCAATTGGGGTTTTGTTGGAGGATGCATGCCCACTGATGCGGCCGCAGATCTTTTGTGCGCGATGAGTTTGGGTAATATATCATTTTGTAAAGCATCGAATTGAGCATTGTCACGGAAGAAGTGCGTTTCGCCAATAGTTAATATATTGATAAGGCGGTTTGTTTCGATTCGTGCCTCGGCTGAGGTGGGGCGACTTAAGTAGTTGTAATAATGTGCGACGTTGGTTATACCATCTGGTGCATCTTTTAGGGCTTTTATAATACCGTTTTCTAGATCGGTACGTTTTTTCTCGGGGAAATGAAGCCCACTACGATTTAAGATAAGTTGACGAAAACGAAGATAATCGCCGTAACTGATGGTGTGTGTTGCTATGGTCACTCGTTATACCTCTGCGTTATCATGTACTCTTTCTTGCTTTTGTTCAATTAGATTGCTTTGCTCATGATTTGTAAGATCAGCAATGAGATGTGCTAATTCTGTTTTTTCGTTGTGACACAAGATCTGATTTACGTTGAGAATGGGGATGATTTGATTGTTAACTTTGGCGGTGCATGCAAGATAGGACAGGTTGTTGTTTGTTTGTGTATTGAAGATAGCGTTATAGGTTGTATTATCTATGTTTGCGTTTTCGATAACTGTTTCTACCTCATCAACAATAAACCCCAAAAGATTGCTGTCTGTTTCAACAAGAATAATGGGCGTGTGGAGTTGGTAGGGAAGGTAAGCTAAATTAAAATGGATGCGTAAATCTAAAACGGGTACGATTTCCCCTCTTACATTGATGATCCCTTTAATAGATGGTGGTGTTTGTGGTAGTTGGAGAATGGTTACCATTTCTATGAGTTGGCGAACGGCCGTAACTGGGAGGCCATATATTTGTCTTGCTAGTTGAAACGTGAGGATTGTCATTTCGTTCGCATTGACCATAGATTTTTCTTTTGTGCGGATGGTATCAATGATAGTCATCGCAGTTCTCCTTCTAATTGATGATCAAAAATAAAATAGTTAAGTTGTTTTAAGTGGATTTATCTAATGCCGAAAGTGCCACATTTCGAATTTCTGTGAGTTTTACGGGTTTACTTAAGATATGTTTGATCTGTGCTGCCTCAGCCTTTTGTTCTAGATCATTATTTGCGTAGGCAGTGATCATGATGATTACTGTATCCGGATATAATTCGCGGACTCTTTGGGCAAGATTGATGCCATTTGTCCCTGGCATACGATAATCTGTGATGAGAAGATCGAAAGGATTTTCAGCAAAAGCTTCTAACGCCTCGTCTCCATTGCTGGCCGTGACGACTTCACAATTTGATAAACTGGATAAGCCCTGGACTAAAACAAAAATAACATTTTCTTCATCGTCAACAATAAGAATGCGTCGTGTTTCGCCTGTAATATGAGGGGAGCGTGTTGTGATATCTGGTGCATCATAGGTCGGAAACCGTAAAGTAAATTCGGTTCCCTTGCCAAGTTGGCTATGGAATCGAATATTTCCACTGTGGGCTTCTACTACGGCCTTGGTAACACTTAATCCTAAGCCCATGCCACCAAATTGGCGTGATTCAAAACTATCTACTTGGTAGAAAATATTAAAGATGTCATTTTGACTCGTTTGTGGAATGCCTTTGCCTGTATCGGTGACGGAGATGTAAGCTGTTTCTTTGCTCCCATACACGGAGATTTTTACTTCTCCTCCTGGTGGTGTAAATTTGATGGCATTGTCTACTAATCCATCCACTGCTTGGATCAATTGTTGTAGATCACCATAAATTAGAGGCATGTCTTTGGTTTGAACAAGTGTGAGTCTTACTTCGGCTTCTGAGGCCATGATTTGTTTTTTAAGAATAACGGCCGTTGCTACCTCTGTGAGTAAAATTGGTTGATAACTTGCTGTTTTTGCTTCAACAGAGAGCAACGTCGTAATTTGTTCCACCAAGTTCCGTAATTTCTGTGTGCCACTCACAATGACATCAACAGCTTTCTGTTGTTCAGTACCTAACTCGCCAAATGATCCTTCATTTAACAGCTCACCATAACCCTGGATGAGGTGCAACGGTGTAACTAATTCATAAGAAACAGTGCGCATGAAGATATCTTTCATATTTTTAATGGGATCTTTTTCTAGCTGTACACCATATTTTTCGGCCAAAATTTCGTAGCTTGTGTCTTCGTTCATAAAAACAATCTAACTCCTGTTTTTAAGTGACCTGATACCAAACAATGCCTAAGTTCCATTTTCTGGGGTACGACTTCCTATTTTTAGGCACATGAAGTTGTTCTTATTTCATAGTAGAAAAACGACGGCAAGGAATCTATTGTGTTTATGTGGCAGTTATGTGGCTGTTTCGTTGGGGCGGGCTTACTTTTGTACTAAATTCTTAAATTGGGATGATGCTTGATGTTGGCGAGGAGGTGAGAGTGACGTTGTGCTCGCTTAGAATCTTGGGTAAATTGTAAGTGGTTGTCACCTAAATGTTTGATTTTGGTTACGCAAAAATCCCTTAGGACTTGCAACTTTCGTAATATTTATTACAATGTAATCCTTGGGAGAAGCTTTAAATAGTAATCTTAGCGTTTTAGAATGAAGCTCAAGCCTTGAGCTTTATGTATCCAAATTGTTTGTATCGGTAATTCAATATTTATAAATCGATCTCGGGTTGAGGTGATTTTGTTTGCCTCCCTGTATCGGTTTGCGCCGTCTTGCTGCTATCCTTGCTTTCATCTTTCCCTGGCGACGGTGCAAATTTAACCTTGAAGATAGGAGGTGATGTTTTCGTTTGGATACTTTCCAACACTTTGTGTTCAGGCATTTTGAAATTGATCCAAAATTGCCTTGGTGTTGGAATGGCGCTTAGAGACACTTTAATGAGTACGTAATCAAAATAAATGAAATCAATCAGGAATTGATTACGGCCGTAAATGTATGATTCCACCCAATATGGTCATATGTTTACGATAGATGGAGGTAGAATATATGTTTAAGCGGAACACGAAGAAGCCGCTGATCATGACAATACTATTCGTATTGTTATTTGTCCTTTTTACTGCCCCTGCATGGGGGCAAGATGAAACCCCAACTGTGAGCCCTGCTGGTAGCAAAGCAGCGCAGCCACAGCCAAACACGTCAGATGAAGCTATACAAAATATCATAGAAGCAAGTGGGGGAACGGCTCATGTGACGATGAATCCGGCAACAGATGTTGCTAAATTTGTGGATGTCGGTGAGATGCCTGCTGTTCAATCTTTTCGGTTGAACTTAGCGCAAGCATCGCCAGAATCTACGGCAGATACATTCTTGGGCCAACATGGCGCAGCATTTGGGATTTCAGATCCTAGTTCTGAATTACGTCTTGAAGATACACGTACCGATGAATTAGGAATGACACACTTGACCTATCAGCAAGTTTATGAAGGAGTTGATGTGTTTGCTGGTGTT
>JBNKHS010000061.1:0-13945 GCA_050290485.1 Promineifilaceae bacterium (SeqCode)
GTCGTATCAATGAACGCCCACGGAAAAACAATCGTCCAACTCATTAAGGTCGCGGTGATATATAACCATTTACGATTTATGATCATGGGTAACATGATGATTGCAGACAGTAATGGCCCTAACATATAAACGGCCGTTGTTGCAAAAACCCAAAATGGAGCATCTTCTGTGATATTACCCTGCAGCAACGCCCCTAATAAAATCACTCCAGCAATGATCAATGCTGCCAAAATGGGTCGTCTCGAATCATTTAGTTTATGCGTCTTCATTACCTTTTCCCTTATCGAGTTTTTCACCTAAGAAAGCGGTCACCGCACCAAATATAGCACCTAACCCCATACTTAATTCCATATGATCTAAAGCCACACCAATCGCTGTTCCTAGCCCAACACCAAAGGCAACATACATACCATATTTTGTATTACAAAATTTAGCCAGGTTCATTTTATTCATCTCCACTTGGAGTCTGCTGTTGCTTACGATTTTCAACCAGAACACCTACCAACAACCCGAACGCCACACCTAAGCTAACACCCAAAGCAATATTACCTAAGCTGACTCCTAAAGCCGTACCAACACCAGCACCAATGGCTAAATATGCTCCTATCTTTGATTGATCTTTTTTCATCATTACTCCAATCTGCTCACAATGAATGAGCAAGTTTTGTTTTTTGCGGTTAATGCTTACAGAGTAACAAACGACTTCAGCCATCGCATTATTTATGCGCTAAAAGGCGCATTTTTAGGTTGAATGGCGAATTTTTGGGGATGAATGGGGCAGATATTTCTCTGATTTGGGCTGAATAATGCTTTTCCGGGGATGAATGGAGCTCAATAATCGAGCATTTCGCGCAGTTCGCGTGCTGCACCTTTGCTGAGGGGAATTTCGATACGACCGTTTTCAGGGGACACACCATCCAAAATCAATGTGTAGCTGTTCCGTGTGTAAGAAATGACCTCTCGAATATGTTGGATATTCACTAAATAACTACGATGCGCACGAAAGAAGCCGCTACGCGATAAGCGTTCCTCAACTTCACTCAAGGTAAGATGGGTAGGAATCTGCGCATCATCGGTACACAACAAAGTACGGCCGTCTTCCGATGTTGCATATAAAATGTCGACAGGATTAACAAGAGCAACCTTGCCATCCAAGCGTGCCGGAATTTTAAATGGTAAATTACTTTGTGACGTTTGTTCTTCAGGGCGGACAGGAGGCAAGAAACGGCCGTTTTCCGTTTCCACAACCGATTGGCAAAATCCAAAAACATGGGTTCTATCCGTTGTCACAACCAGCACAGTGGCCCCACCCTCAATAACCTCACCAATTAACTGCTTGATCAGCGTACAGGAAGCAGAATCACACTTGTTAAAAGGATCAACCAAAATCAAGATGTTCGGATTATGTAAAACAGATCGCCCAAAAGCGAGCCGCCGCGCTAAGCTGGGCGGCAAACTATCTGCTTTCGCTGTTGCCCGATCCTGCAAGCCCACTTTTTGTAAAATCAAATCAGCTTGCTCACTGCTGACGCCATACAAGTTACAATAAAAAAGCAGGTTCTGGCGCACGGATAGTTTAGGATAAAGACCATTTTCTTCTGGCAAAATACCGACGTGTGTCGCAAACGCTTTGCGCTGCGTAAACGGATCTAAATCAAGCAAACGAATTTGACCAGCAGTGGGTTGTGTTTGCCCAATCAACATCTCAATAAATGTACGCTTCTGCAGCCCAGTCAGCCCGAAAACGGCCGTAACTTCACCAGCAGCAGCCACCAACTTAGGAATATCAATACTGGTTGTCTGATCAACAACCTTCTGCAAATCTCGAATCTCAATCATGCGAGCAACATTTTACCACAACAAAAAGCTCCTTCGATATCAAAATCAAAGGAGCTTCTAAACTCAAAGAATACAACAATTAAAGGATCAAACTATCATCCGCAATGATCCATCGTTGTCGTATTATTCCAGAACCAATTATAACTATAGTAAGGTGCGCCATCTGTACGAATCGAAATTTGATTCGACCCATGCAAATTTGCTGGAATCGTGAAGGTCTGACGGAAAGTACCACCTTGCGCAGAATTAAACGACCCCACACCTGTACCATACCCTAATGCGTACATTGGACCCATAGAAACTGTAAAGTTCACATTGGGTGGATAATTATAAGCTTGGAACTCCACAGTACCATCACGAGTTACCTGACAAATTTTAATTACTGGAATACCCGTGTATCCTGGTGGTGGTTCAATAGGTGGTGTCGGTTCTCCACCCGAACCCGCTGTATTATTCCAGAACCAATTATAAGCATAGTACGGATTGGCATGACGCGTTTGTGCTCGAATCGCAATCTGCTGTTGTCCATGTAATTCTGGTGGAATTGTAAAGGTATAAGATTGCGAACTGCCATCTCCAGAATTGATCTCACCAACCTTAATACCATTAATCCCTTGCGTGCCCATGAATCCTTCGGTCACATCAAAGATCTGATTGGGGGGGAAGTTATGTGTTGTAATTGTAACAGTACTATCTTGTACAACACCTGTTACCGAAATCAAAGGAATCGCCGATGGTGGCGGGGGATAACCGCCTGACCCAGAACTGTTATTCCAGAACCAATTGTAGCTATAATACCCTTGTGCACTATCCAGGCGAATAGCGACCTGACGCTGCCCTTTCAAATAATCGGGGATAGGGTAAGAAGCTGACAATGAACCACCAGCCCCAGAATCCAGTGTCCCAACCACTTCACCGCCTAATCCCAATGTGCCCATATAATGCATCCGCACTTGAAATTGATGGTTTGGTGGATAGTTGTGAGTTTGAATTGTCACCGATTCATCGGTTACAACAGATGTTATGGAAATAGTTGGAATCACTAGAGAACTTGAACTAGCCGACCCAACGACAACCAACAATAACAACATCACCCCAAGTAACAATGAGCTGACGCGATGACGAGAAATAAAGTTGCGTCGAGCATCTTGCCTAGATGCGGAACGGACACCCTGTTCTCGTCGATTTATTGGCGATGGGTGATTATCCATATATGCCTCCTTCATTCAATTGTTGTTTGGAGGGGAAGAAATTGAAGTCCCTCTGCACTTGGACCTGTAAACCTTGGTATTGACAAGGAATCACACAAAGTTCAGACCCTCCGAGATTATGTTTACAATGGAGGCATTATACATAAAAAAAACACCTACTCGCTATAGAACAGGTGTTCAATCTTTTCCTTATTTTTAAGTTTTTATGTTTTTTTCACTAAGATGAAGGTTTCATCTAGCCTAAAACAGACTCTTTCTCGATTGCAATAACCCCTTTTTCATTGCCCATCGCAATACACTCAGTTGGGGTTACCCGATAATGCTTGTTGGGATCGGCAAAATTCTCTAATGCGCCTTGCAGTACCCCAACGGCCAAGTAACACATTGGTGAATCCAATTCCTTACCATAACACATGGGGCAAACAAGAATATTCCATAACCATTCATCATCAGTATCAACAACTTCAACCTGTTGATCACTCACTTGGTTAAAGAATTTAGCAAAGAATTGCAAGCCAAGCCCAATTCTTTTCTCTAGAGTACCAATTTTCATGGCTGCACGGGCAGCAGTTGCTGCAGCGCCAAAACTGTCCAAACCATCGTTGAACGTCTTTTTGCCGGAGCGTATGGCAAATGCACGAGCACCACGTGGTCCATACATGTCCCAATAGGCCTGTTGCAATTGAGCCACTTCCTCAAACGGAAACTCTTTATTCATATTATCGGGGGGATAATTATCAATATATTGAGACAAGCTTGCCATATTAAGCAACGCATTTACACCGTTTTTACCCACGATTTCTTCTGTCGCAATTAAGATAATCCGCACCCATCTATTTGGGTAGAAAAGTTCTCCGTTGCCTGAACTCATTTTAACCTCCAACGACTTGAGTTACCACGAAGTTGTAAACAGTTTATAACATTTAGTCTAAGCACGACAATAATAGTATACCTGATTGTTACTACTTGTTGTAACTATGCCCATGTATCTGGGAACATTCTACTATTATTGTCGCAAATTTTTGGTTTATCGGCAAAAATTTGCCATATTTTATGCCAACTTTGATCAGATATCACCAATTACGGCCGTTTTTGCTCTAACAAACATCCCTAATGAGGTGCCAATTACGGTAAAATCATAAATACCGTGATTAAATATTAAGTCTACCTGTTCATTTGTAAGCGTCAATCCTGTCCAGAGTACTAATGATACGGCAGTTCTTGTTACTGCATAAAAGAAAATAATGCATCAATCAGTAAACTCATGATTCCACCAATCAATGCACCAGATAATACACCACTTAAAGATAACAAGCTTTATTCTATGGTATTTAACCTATCTAGTGCTGATTTGTAAAGTCCTTTGTGCAAAATTGTTCGATAAAAAAGAAGCACCAATGACAAGATCAAACAAATTAAAAGCAGGGCATACAATGCAGCTACAATCGTCGATTCACAATGTCCTATGTTTGCAGCCAAATCAGCGATAATGCCACTGATAATTGCTAACGTATAAACAGTTGCCACAAACAAGGTTGGTTTACCCAACCATTTACGGCATAAACTTGCGAAAGGGATCATAACGAATAATGGACCACACCAACCGATGAACAGTGGAGAAATGAAATTGAACATCGGAAATTTTCTACTTGAACTGTCTCATTTTCGTTATTAACATAACAATAATCTTTTTTTACCCTTGTTGTCAAATCCACTATTTCAATTGCCGTGCTTTTACTAAAGCCCCCGGCACTTACGTTCTTTGGTCAAGAAGAAAGTTATAAATAAAGTGCCAGGGACTTGCCTCAATCATACTTTGGCAAAACCTATCTCAATTGCCCAGTTACGAAGCGATGAGCTGTTTCTGCTAATACGGCAGAGCCCATTGGCAATACTGATTCATCAATATCAAAAATATCCGTATGATGATTGCGGACAATCCCATCATCAATCGCTGCACCAAGCATGAACATAGCGCCTTTTGCTTTTTGCGTCATGTAGGCAAAATCTTCAGCTCCCATCCCAAACTCGTCGTTAATTACGGCCGTTTCACCCACTAAATCTTTGGCAACATCTCGCATCCAGTTATTGACCTTCGCATTATTCAGTAATGCCGGATAACCTTTATGAATTTTCAATTGATAAGTGCCGCCCATCAACTCAGCAATTTTAAACGCTTTGTCTAACTCAGCCCATACGGCCTCCCGTGTTTCCGGATCATGAGAGCGTATTGTTCCTTGGATATAGACTTCATTAGGAATAACGTTGGGAGCTGCGCCACCAGAAATTTGCCCTAAGCTTAAAACACAGGAACGCAATGGGTTAATCCGACGAGAAGGGATACCATAAACGACAGGCAAGATGGAACTTAACATAAACAACGGATCGCTCCCACCATGAGGATAAGCACCATGCCCCCCATCGCCGCGCACCCAAGCTTCAAATGAATCAACATTGGCCATGGCATACCCATCATAAAATTGCAATTCACCAGCTGGGCGATTTGAGGCGACATGAAGTGCAATGACAGAATCAATCCCATCCAGAGCACCATCAGCAATCATAGCCGTCGCCCCACTCACACCATCAGCATCAAACGCTTCTTCAGAAGGTTGGAAGAGCAAACGAACATTGCCTTTCCAGTTCCCTTCAGCATAACTTTGCTTTAGCAAATGGGCAGCCCCTAATAGCATCGCGGTATGCGAATCGTGCCCACAAGCATGCATCACACCTTTATTTTGTGAACTGTAAGGTGCATCATTATTTTCTAAGATGGGCAACGCATCCATATCTGCACGAATGGCAATCGTTGGGCCTTCACCATCACCAATTGTGCCGACAACACCGGTACGGCCGATTTCCGTTTGTACATCAATTCCCAATTCAGTTAATGTATCGGCAACTAAAGCTGAGGTACGGAATTCTTGAAAGCCCAGTTCGGGGTGGGCGTGAATATCACGACGAAGACGAATCAATTCATCTTGCAACGCCATTGCTTTATCTAGCATCTTGTTTCATCCTTTTTTGCGGGTTTGGAAAATAATAAACCATGGGTTTTTGCTTAAAAAGTCATACGGTTCGGGAAACTTTTCTTTTGCTTCCGCTGTTGGTTTTGGTTCAATTATATTTTCTATCCAAAAGCCAGCTTCGGCAAGTGCAGATGTGATCGCCGACAACGGCCGAGCATAATACTTAACTTCCATCAGTGCTTCGTTTACCTTCCACACATCATGGACAAGCTCTGTGGCAAAATAATCTTCACGCTTAAAATACTCTTTTTCGAGAACAGGATTGCCTGTAGAAAACAGAAAACGGCCGTTTGGCTTAAGAATTCGTGCATATTCGGTAAACAACCGCCGCAAATCAAAAATATAATGAACCGCAAGCGAACTAAGCACAATATCTTGTGATTGCTCTGCTAAAAAATGAATCGGTTTTGATAAATCATGCTGCCTGAATGTTGCGCCATCCCCCACACGCTTTTGCGCAATAGCAATCATTTTGGTGCTGACATCTACGGCCGTAACCTGCGCCCCTTGCTCAACCATCCACCTTGTCTGAAACCCAGGACCACAGCCTGCATCCAAAACATGCTTTCCCTCTAAAGGAGGTAACAAATCAAGAATGGCCGGACGCTCATACATCGCATTGTAAATATTATCAGTCACCATAAGGGCATAATTTTCACTATGCTCATCATAAGTATCGACGACAAGAGGATGTTCTTCGCTCATTTTTAACCTTTTAAGATGCTAAAGAGGACTATTTTACCATTTGTATTGTATTCATAGCCAAAGATCACTTGCACATCGTCCGTGCTGTTCGTACAATGTAAATGCATCATATTGCACGATCGACAACTAAACAATACAAACGGCCGTTCGGGAGAGAATCTAATCTCCATTTTTAGATCACCGAAGGGGCAAGTTGCGCAACAAACTGCGTAATGAAACTCTCAGGTAAAAGGACCGAGCCGTCGGGTAAATCTGAAAAGTGTGGTAGATCATCATCACACGCCGAAGGGGCAAATTGCGGAACCAGTTCCGCTGTGAATCTCTCAGGTTAATGACAGAGGACGCTAGCAAAATTTCTGTTTTGCTGTGCGTCCTCTTTTTTGTTTTGCACAAAGTGGGCGCAAGCATAAGTTGTGACGAAATAATTAAATTTGCTGAACAAGCGATTATTTCGTCGAAGAGTAAGGAGAGTAAACCATGAGTAATGTTCCAGCAGATTTGAGATACACAAAAGAAGATGAATGGCTGCGCGTGGATGGCGATGAAATCACCATTGGTATTACCGATTACGCACAAGACTCATTATCTGACATTGTTTATCTCGAATTACCAGAAGTTGGTGAATCGTTTGATGCGGAGGATACCTTTGGCGTTGTGGAATCTGTTAAAGCAGCCTCCGATTTGTTCATGCCTATTGCGGGCGAAGTAACGGCCGTAAATGAAGCGCTTGTCGATACACCAGAGTTGGTCAACAGCGATCCGTATGGAGCTGCATGGCTCATCAAAATTAAAGCAAATGACAGCAGTGACATCGATGAATTGATGGATGCCGCTGCCTACGAAAAATATATCGAAGAAAGAGAATAACGATAACGGGAGCTCGGATCACTGTTCAGTTATCAGTTTTCAGTAATGATCATCTCTCAAACTACGCTGAAGACTGAAAACTGACGGCTGAATACATAACTCCCCATCACAAATGGAGAATAATCATGGCTACCACAGCAACGGCCGTTAATCGGCAACCCAAAGTGGAGGTCAACGGTTCCCGCAAAAATGCGTCCCCACAACGCAACCGCAACTTGCTCAACCCCACTGACCACTTTTTAGACAGACATATTGGGCCACGCCACGCCGACATGCATTACATGCTCGAAGTGCTTGGCCTCAACACAATTGAAGAACTTGTTGGCGAAACAGTACCCCAACACATCCGCATGGATGGTGAGCTAACTCTGGACAAAGAGCGCAGCGAGACAGAACTGTTAGCAGAATTACGTGCTATCGCCGCTAAAAACAAACTATATCGCTCCTTCATTGGCATGGGGTACTCAGATACAACCATGCCCCCCGTCATTTTGCGTAACATCTTTGAAAATCCCGGATGGTACACCCAATATACGCCCTATCAAGCAGAAATTGCTCAAGGACGTTTAGAGGCATTGCTCAACTTCCAAACGATGATCTCTGACCTGACAGGGATGGAAATTGCCAACGCATCCATGCTTGATGAGGGGACAGCAGCAGCCGAAGCAATGACGCTTTGTTTACGTGAAAAACCACGTAAATCAAAAGCAAACACATTCTTCGTTTCAGAGCTTTGCCATCCACAAACCATCGCCATTGTACAAACGCGAGCCGAACCTTTAGGCATTGATGTCGTTGTTGGCGACCATACCAGCTACGACTTTGCAGATGCGTTCGGCGCCTTGGTGCAATATCCAGCAACCAATGGCGATATTTACAACTATGAAGCATTTGTACAACAAGCACATGCAAATGATGCATTGGTCGTTGTCGCTGCGGATTTACTGGCCTTAACTGTCTTACGCGCTCCTGGTGATTTTGATGCCGATGTCGTTGTCGGCAACAGCCAACGGTTTGGTGTGCCCATGGGCTATGGTGGCCCTCACGCTGCGTTTATGTCAACCAGAGAAGCGTACAAACGCCAAATCCCAGGGCGGCTCATTGGTGTTTCCATTGATGCCAATGGCAATCCTGCCATGCGTTTGGCAATGCAAACACGTGAACAACATATTCGTCGCGAACGCGCCACGAGTAACATTTGTACAGCACAAGTGTTGTTGGCCATCATCGCCTCTATGTATGCCGTTTACCATGGCCCAGAAGGACTGCAATTAATTGCGCAACGTGTGCAGTTATTAACGGCCGTTCTTGCCAAAGGTCTCCATCAACTCGGGTACAGTACCAACAGCACCCCCGTTTTCGATACGATCAAAGTGAGCGGCGGGCCACGCAACCAAGACGAAATCCATAAAGCGGCCTTAGCTGCAGAAGTTAATCTTCGTTACTTCGACGATGGCGGCATCGGCATTGCCCTTGATGAAATCACCGTCATCTCTGATTTGGAACGTCTCTTTGCCATCTTTGGGGCTGAAGCAAATAAAATCGATATTCCCTCACTAGCGGATGAAATCAATTTAGATTATGCGGAAGGATACGGCCGTAACACAGAGTTCCTCACCCATCCCGTTTTCAACAGCTATCATTCCGAAACAGAGATGATGCGCTACATCAACAAACTCGCCAAACGAGATTTGTCGCTGACCCATTCCATGATCCCACTCGGATCGTGCACAATGAAGCTCAACGCGACTGCTGAAATGTTGCCCATCATGTGGCCAAAGTTCGGCTCACTGCATCCCTTCGTGCCCCGCGACCAAGCAGAAGGGTACACAGAACTATTTAACACCTTAGAAAGTTGGCTAGCCGAGATCACCGGATTTGCGGCCGTTTCTTTACAACCCAACTCTGGTGCCCAAGGTGAATACACAGGGATGCTCACCATTCGTGCTTACCACGTTGCCAACGGAGATGCGCATCGCAATGTTTGCCTCATTCCGAGTTCAGCGCACGGCACAAATCCAGCCAGCGCGGTGATGGCAGGTATGAAAGTGGTGGTCGTCCAATGCGATGACAATGGCAACATTGATGTCAATGATTTGCGTGCCAAAGCGGAAAAACATGCTGAAAATTTGGCCGCGATCATGGTCACCTATCCATCTACACATGGTGTGTTTGAAAAATCCATTGCTGAAATTTGTGACATTACACACGAATTTGGGGGGCAGGTTTATTTAGATGGCGCCAACATGAATGCGCAAGTGGGGCTGACGCGCCCCGGCGACTATGGCGCAGATGTTTGCCATCTTAATTTACATAAAACATTCACCATCCCCCATGGTGGCGGTGGCCCCGGCGTAGGACCAATTGGCGTTGCTGCTCATTTAGCCCCCTTCTTGCCCGGTCATCCTGTCGTCGATGGTGTTGGTGGCGAACAAGCAATTGGCCCCGTTTCGGCTGCACCATGGGGTAGTGCACTCATCCTTACCATTCCTTATGCTTACATTGCCATGATGGGAACGGAAGGGTTAACGGATGCCACACGCGTGGCTATCCTCAATGCCAATTACATTGCGCACCGGCTCGATCCACATTTCCCTGTGTTGTACAAAGGTGAAAACGGCCGTGTTGCGCATGAATGTATTGTGGATTTACGGCACCTCAAAGAGTTTGTTGCCGTTGATGACGTCGCCAAACGGTTGATGGATTTCGGCTTCCATGCACCAACGATGTCCTTCCCCGTTCCTGGTACGTTGATGATTGAACCAACTGAAAGTGAATCTCTGGCAGAAATTGATCGCTTCTGTGAAGCGATGATCCAAATTCGGCAAGAGATTCAAGATATTCAAGATGGCAAAATTAGCCATGAAGACAGCCCATTGGCCCATGCCCCGCACACGGCAGAACTGATTACGGGTGAATGGGATCGTAAATATTCCAGAGAAACGGCCGTTTTCCCTGCAGAATGGCTGAAAGAGAACAAATTCTGGCCCGCTGTTGCCCGCGTTGATAACGTCTACGGCGACCGCAATCTCTTCTGTATTTGTCCCCCACTAGACACATACGAAGAGGAATCGTAGCGTGGAGACCCTAAGGGTTTTACAAGCCCTTAGGGTCTTCTTAGAACTGAAGCTACAAATTAAATTTAGCAACAACTCTCTCCTTGTTCTTGGTTCGTCGCATAGAACCTTATGCGACGAACCGCTTTTATTCCCGCAAAATCTCTATGATTCCAATTTGCTAGTTCAAGAGTTCGCCATTTTGTTATAGAATGGGTGCGCATGAACATACAGCCACAACCAGAACCCGTTTTATTTCGTATAAATCGTCAACTACTTACAAAAGAAACGTTGCTATTTCGTATTGCGTATTCCGTAAATTGCTCTTGTTACGCAATACGGAATACGCAATAATCTCAAAACCGCAAAATAAACAAACTTTGATTACCAAGTAACTGCCTATGTCAAACATAATTGAAATCCAAGGATTAACGAAAAAATATGGAGATCTCGTCGCTCTCAACGATCTCAACCTAACGATTGAAGAAGGTGCGGTATTTGGCTTTATCGGCCCTAATGGTGCAGGCAAAACGACAACGATGCGCATCTTAACCACCTTGCTCAAACCCACCAGTGGCAAAGCGTGGGTGGCCGGTCATTCTGTCACTGACGATCCGCGTGCGGTACGGCGTGAAATTGGGTACATGCCCGATTATTTTGGCGTTTATGATGACATGAAAGTGTGGGAATATCTCGACTTTTTTGCGGCTTGTTACGACGTCCCCCAATCAACACGTGTCGGCATGGTCGATGATTTGTTGGCCTTGGTTGACTTAGGTCATAAAAAAGATGCGTTTGTTGAAGGGTTGAGTCGGGGCATGAAACAACGGCTTTGCCTCGCCCGTACCTTGGCCCATGACCCCAAAATCCTGATTCTCGATGAACCTGCCAGCGGTCTTGATCCACGCGCTCGCATTGAAATGCGCGAGTTATTACGTGAGCTCAAAAACATGGGCAAAACGATCTTTTTCTCCTCACATATTTTGTCTGAGGTTGCCGATATTTGCACCAGCATCGCCATTTTAGAGGCAGGTCGATTGGTCACACATGGCGATATGCACGAGATGAAAAAACAGTTACGCCAACATCGTCTGATTGAAGTACGTATTTTGGGTGAGATGGAACCGTTGCAAGAATTTTTATTACAACATGAGTCTGTCCAAGAAACGATGGTTGGCTTAGAAGCAGACTTACCACCAGATACGATTCGATTTGATTTTAATGGTGATGATCATGCTTTGAGTCAAATTTTGAACCAGATGACGACTGCAGGCATTCGTGTGGTCTCCTTCCACGAAGAAATAGGCGATTTGGAAGATGTATTCTTGAAGGTAACGGAAGGGTTGGTCAATTGAGGCAACGTAAAAACGTAAAGACGTATAAACGTAATTGTTCTATAAATGGCGAGCCGTTAAGCATTCATCACGTCTATACGTTTACACGTCTACACGATCTGCGGGAGCTCGCTGGCTAATGTTTGCATTTTGGCGCTGGCTACGAGGCTTACCTGAAAACCCAGTTTATTTGCGTGAGCGTGGTTCTTGGGGGAATCCAAATCCATTTTTTGACAATCTAAATCGTTTTTCGCCATTCATCATTTTAGGAACCATTTCGTTGGGACTTTGTGCGGGATATAACCCATCCTTGTTAACTGGGTTTGAAAATGATGATGCGCTGTTTTTTGTCTGGTGTCTCGTTTGTTTGCCTGGCATTTTGCTCTCGATGTTGACGATTTTTGGCTCGCTCATGGCACCAGCTTTAACTGCACCCGCCATTAGCATGGAACAAGACAAAGGGACGTGGGATGTGCTGCGCATGACGCCTTATTCGACCAATTCGATTTTATTGGCAAAACTGTTCGGTGCATTGTCACGTTTACGTATTTGGCCGGTGTTATTTGTTTTAACGTTATTACAAGGCATGATGATGTTTTGTTTAATGACAATTAGTGGTACAGATACGGCCGTATTTGGCTGGCTGTTAGGGTTAGCAACCATGATCCGCCCCTGGCTAGAAATTTTGTTTGCCGCTTTTACGGGGATGTACTTTTCGACATTGGTTCGTTCTGCGACCGTGGCTTTGGCTAGTGCTTATACGGCCGTTGTTCTCTTTAAACTGCTCAACAGCAGTGGGGTATGGGTACTAGGTAGTGCATTCTTAAACGTCGATGAAACATTGCTGCTTCTCAACGGAACAATTGGCCCAGTTGTTTTATACTCCATAGCAGTTGGCTTGTTGTGGCTGGGCATTATTGGACAAGCAAAGAAGTTGAGTGATAAGTAAAACGTATTGCGTAATACGTTCATAAATAGAAAGTCCGTAGACATCTGTTACGTCTACACGATAAGGTTTATTATGAGTGAATTAGAACTGACTCCTGAACAACCACAAAAGCCAAGCCGGTGGCAAGCGCTGCGTCAAAATCCAGTAACCATTAAAGAGTTACGCAGTCGGATGCGTGGGCGTCGTGCCTTTGCGGTGATGACAGCGTATCTCATCGCCATGAGCTTATTTGTGCTCCTCGTCTATGCCGCCTTTGCTTCAGCCGCCAGTGGCCCTTTTGGCCCCAACGCCCGCGATGTAGGTAAAGCTATCTTTGTGGCCATCATAGGTGTACAAGGCTTTCTGGTTGTTTTTGTTGGCCCTTCCTTTACGGCGGGCGCGATCAGTGGTGAAAAAGAACGACAAACGTTTGAACTGCTGCGGACGACTTTGTTGCCAGCTAATCGTTTTGTGATGGGCAAACTTATTTCATCGCTAGGTTATGTCTACTTAATGATCTTCGCAGCTATTCCTTTGCAAAGTTTGGCCTTTTTACTCGGTGGGGTCTCCTTTGCGGAACTGTTGGTCAGCCAACTCATTTTGTTTGTTGCCGCTGTCTCCTTTGCGCTATGGGGCTTATTTTGTTCATCAGGGCTTAAATCGACACTTGGCGCGAGTGTAGTCACTTTTGCTGGTGCCTTATTCATCACGATTGGCACACCGATGCTAGCTGGCTTTTTTGCCGCCATCGTCGCCCCGTTTTTAGCGCTCAGTAGTTCTTTAAGTTGGGTAGGTGAAGCCGCGTTAGCATATGGATTGCTGTTTTTGGCCTCAACAAACTTACCTGCCACGATGATGGCCAGTGAAATTATTTTGCTGGAAGAAGGTTCACTTTTCATTTGGGAAATTACCACGTCTGGCCAGACGATTTATCTATTCTCACCTTGGCCTTTATTCATTTTGCTTTACACATTGT